>NZ_JBDMZG010000011.1:0-28114 GCF_039769035.1 Pacificibacter sp. | reverse complement strand
CCCAAATACAAAAAGGGCGCCCATATTTGGACGCCCTTTTTCAATGTGACATGCAACAGATCAGTTGCCGAAATGAATCCCAATGGCGGTGGATGTCCCAAGGCCGCTTTTAGAATTTATTGACACTGTCGAATTTGCACTGACGGTCGGTTTTGTCGGCTCACCATCTGCTCCACAAGACGCAACAAGGCCGCAAAACATCAAAGCTGTCAAAATACGTGTCATCCAAGAACCTCTCTCCAACGAGCAATTTGCGCACGCACTTGTGCAGGCGCTGTACCGCCATAGCTTGTCCGAGAAGCAACCGAGTTTTCAACCGTCAAAACAGTGTAGACCCCATCAGTGATGGCTGTATGAGCGGATTTCATCTCATCCAAGCTCAAATCCGGCAGATCGCAGCCTTTGGATTCAGCCAGCGCAACAAGAGCACCGGTTACGTGGTGCGCATCGCGGAAAGGCAATCCAGCCTCACGCACCAACCAGTCCGCCAGATCTGTGGCTGTGGAAAATCCAGACGCAGCAGCAGAACGCAAGCTGTCCACATTCGCGGTCATGTCAGACACCATCCCCGTCATCGCAGCGAGCGCCAACATCAGGTTGTCAGCCGCATCAAAGACCTGTTCTTTGTCTTCTTGCATGTCCTTGGAATAAGCCAAAGGCAGACCCTTCATCACCGTAAACAAGGCAACCATAGCGCCCATGATACGACCAACTTTGGCACGAATCAGCTCTGCGGCGTCAGGGTTCTTCTTTTGCGGCATAATAGATGAACCGGTCGAAAAGCGATCAGACAGCGTCACGAAACGGAACTGAGCCGAGGACCAGATCACCAATTCTTCAGCAAAGCGCGACAGGTGCATCGCGGTGATTGACGCACAGGACAAGAACTCAAGCGCGAAGTCGCGATCAGCCACTGCATCAAGCGAGTTGGCAGTCGGGCGATCAAATCCCAGCGCCTCGGCCGTCATGTGACGATCGATTGGAAAACCAGTGCCCGCCAACGCGGCTGAGCCAAGCGGGTTTTCATTCATCCGCGCCCGTGCGTCTTTGAAGCGCGACACATCGCGGCCCAACATTTCAACATAGGCCATCATGTGGTGACCCCAAGTGACAGGCTGCGCGGTTTGCAAATGCGTAAACCCTGGCATCACCCAATCAGCGCCCGCCTCGGCTTGGTCAAGCAAGGCTTTGATCAAGGCTTCCAAGCCTTCGATTGCCGCATCCATTTGATCACGCGTCCACAGTTTGAAATCCGTGGCAACTTGGTCGTTGCGCGACCGCGCGGTGTGCAACCGGCCAGCAGGCTCGCCCACGATCTCTTTGAGACGTGCTTCAACATTCATGTGGATGTCTTCAAGTGCTGTCGAAAACTCGAATTTTCCGCTCTCGATTTCTGACAAAACCGTGAGAAGGCCTTCCCGAATGGTCTCGGCATCGGTATCAGTGATGATACCTTGAGCTGCAAGCATCGCAGCATGAGCGCGCGACCCAGTGATGTCTTGGAAGGCAAGTCGTTTATCGTAGCCGATTGAAGCGTTGATCGCTTCCATGATTGCATCTGGACCAGCGGCGAACCGCCCGCCCCACATCGCGTTGGATTTTTTGTCGGTCATGGACACACCCGAATGTTGAAAAAGCTAAAAGTTGCCCTCCTCTACACGGCCCTGAGCCTTACTGCAAATACTGCGCATAGCTTGGATATCGCCGATGTTGCTGACATGCGCGAAGGCTCCATGCGCAAACTGGTGATTCATGCCGAACCTAAAGAAGTATCGCAGATTCCCTTCAGCGCGCCCGACGGCACAACGTTCCAATTGTCCGACTTTTCTGGCGAATATGTATTGCTGAACTTTTGGGCCACATGGTGCGTCCCTTGCCGCAAAGAAATGCCCGATTTGAACACTCTGTCTGAACAGTTTTCGGACAAAGGCCTCAAAGTGCTGACCGTCGCCTCAGGTCACAACCCACTGCCCGCAATCAAAAAGTTCTATGCGGAAAACGCCTTGGACCATCTGCCAGTGTTGCTAGACCCCAAGGGCGCGTTTTCTCGCGACATGGACGTTTTGTTCTTACCAATCACCGTGCTGATTTCCCCTGAAGGGCAAGAAGTTGCCCGCCTCAAAGGCGACGCCGCTTGGGCAGCCCCCGAGGCCGTGGATCTGCTCAACACGTTGGTCGCGCAAAACCCTGCTGCGACCGCCACCTCAGAATAGCGCGCTGCCGAGTAATCGGGGCACAATTCTGAACCTGTGCGTGTGAAACTGCGAGGACATCCAGAGCAGGCTTCATCAAGACAAACTAAAAATGTGTTAAATTCAACGCAGTGGCAGACCGCCAAGTTTGCGACGTATAAAATGTGTTTATTTTCAAAGCATTGCACAAAACCTAACGCGAAAAGATTGTACACGGCAAAGTGCAACAGTTTACCAATCATTATCTACTTTGAGCGATGCTACGAGAAAGCCGTGATGCGCACGCTCAAAGGAGATAGGGATGAACAACTCAGGTTCGGCACAGGGTGCATACAGTGATCCGCTTTCTGCCGCAGTCACTGAACGCAACCGCGACACGATGCAAATGGTCCGCGACGCCATTAAAAACAAACAGGTTTTATTGGCTTACCAACCTGTGGTTCAGACGCGACGCCAGAACAAAGCCGCCTTCCACGAAGGTCTGCTGCGCGTCCTCGACAAAACCGGCCGCATCATCCCCGCGCGCGAATTCATCAACGTTGCTGAAACGTCCGAAGTCGGTCGAGAACTCGACAGCCTTTCTATTGAACTCGGCGTCAAAACACTCCTAGAAAATCCCGACATTCGACTCTCAATCAACTTGTCAGCCCGCTCCATTGGCTACCCGAAGTGGAAAGAAAACCTCATGCGCGGGCTTGCCATCGACAAGACCATCGCTGAACGCTTGATTCTAGAAATTACGGAAAGCTCAACCATGCTCATGCCCGACTTGGTGAGCGTCTTCATGACCGAAATGCAGGCCAAGGGTATCTCCTTTGCGCTCGACGACTTTGGCTCCGGCTACATTGCGTTCCGATACTTCAAGGACTTTACCTTCGACATTGTCAAAATTGATGGGTCATTCATCCAAGGAATCACGCGCAACCCAGACAACCAAGTGCTGACACAAGCACTCGTCTCAATTGCGCAACAATTTGACATGTACACAGTGGCAGAATTTGTTGAATCCAAAGAGGATGCGGACTACCTTGCTTCTATAGGAATCGATTGCCTACAGGGTTACTATTTTGGCGCCGCGCGCATTGACCCTGAATGGAAGTCCAATAAGGGTCAAAAAATTGCAAGTTAATGCAAGTTTTATGGCAAGTGGGACATCCTGACCATTGATTGTAGTGCACGTGCAGCATAAGCTTTCCGCAGGGAGAACGCAACTTTGTTGCAAAAACCAAGCCCGCTTGGCAATCTCCCGCTAATTTTTTAGGAGAGATAGCACTATCATGACAAATGTCGTAATCGCCTCTGCCGCTCGCACAGCCGTCGGCAGTTTCGCCGGCTCATTTGCGAATACACCCGCACATGTCCTAGGTGCCGCCGTTCTCGAAGCGTTGGTAGAGCGCGCCGGAATCGAAAAAAGTGACGTCTCTGAGACGATCCTTGGTCAAGTTTTGACTGCTGGTCAGGGCCAAAACCCCGCACGCCAAGCACACATTCTTGCAGGTCTTCCACAAGAATCTTCTGCTTGGGGCATCAACCAAGTCTGTGGGTCTGGTCTGCGCACCGTCGCGCTGGCGGCTCAACACATCATGCTCGGCGACGCCGACATCGTATGTGCAGGCGGTCAAGAAAACATGTCCATGTCGCCTCACGTTGCCAATTTGCGCGCAGGTCACAAAATGGGCGACATGAAGTTCATCGACTCCATGATCAAAGACGGTTTGTGGGACGCTTTCAACGACTACCACATGGGCATCACAGCCGAAAACGTCGCAAAGCAGTGGGAAATTTCTCGCGAAATGCAGGACGCCTTGGCCCTTGCCTCACAAAACAAAGCTGAAGCTGCACAACTGGCCGGAAAATTTGCGGATGAAATCATCCCCTTCACCGTCAAAACGCGCCGCAGTGAAACGGTTGTCGACGCTGACGAATACATCCGTCACGGCGCAACACTCGAAAGCATGCAAAAACTTCGCGCTGCATTTGATCGCGAAGGCAGCGTAACAGCTGGCAACGCATCCGGTTTGAACGACGGCGCTGCTGGTGTCTTGCTCATGTCAGCCGACAACGCTGCCAAACGCGGCATCAAGCCACTGGGCCGCATTGCGTCTTACGCCACGGCTGGCTTGGACCCCTCCATCATGGGCGTTGGTCCTATTCACGCCTCAAAAAAGGCGCTCGAAAAAGCAGGTTGGAAAGCTGAAGATCTGGACTTGGTGGAAGCCAACGAAGCCTTCGCTGCGCAAGCTTGTGCCGTCAACAAAGACATGGGCTGGAACCCTGAAATTGTGAACGTCAATGGCGGCGCTATCGCTATTGGTCACCCGATCGGCGCATCCGGTGCACGTATTTTGAATACCTTGTTGTTTGAAATGCAGCGCCGCGACGCCAAAAAAGGTCTTGCGACACTTTGCATCGGCGGTGGCATGGGCGTGGCCCTATGCGTTGAGCGCGATTAAAAACGGAGAAGGTGCGCATGTGATCTGCGCACCTTCTACCCACACATTTCACTAAATTATTCGCCAGAGGAGGGCACAATGGGTAGAGTTGCACTTGTAACAGGAGGCACGCGCGGAATTGGCGCGGCTATTTCAAAGACACTAAAAGCTGCGGGCTGCGAAGTTGCTGCAAACTTTGCGGGCAATGAAGAAGCCGCTGCGAAATTCACAGCCGAAACAGGCATCAAGACATTCAAATGGAATGTTGCGGATTACGACGCCTCCAAAGCGGGCATCGCCGAAGTTGAAGCCGAACTTGGACCAGTCGACATTGTTGTCGCCAATGCGGGCATTACACGCGACGCACCGTTTCACAAAATGACACCAGAACAGTGGAACCAAGTGGTCGACACCAACCTGTCCGGCGTGTTCAACACAGTTCACCCCGTTTGGCCAGGCATGCGCGAACGCAAATTCGGGCGCGTGATCGTGATTTCATCCATCAACGGTCAAAAAGGTCAATTTGCACAGGTCAACTATGCGGCGACAAAAGCGGGCGACTTGGGCATCGTGAAATCACTGGCGCAAGAAGGCGCTCGCGCTGGTATTACGGCAAATGCAATCTGCCCTGGTTACATTGCAACAGAAATGGTCATGGCCATTCCTGAAGAAGTTCGCAATAAAATCATCGCAGGCATTCCAGCTGGCCGCCTTGGTGAACCAGAAGAAATCGCACGCTGCGTTGCCTTCTTGGCAAGCGACGACTCGGGCTTCATGAACGGGTCCACGATTTCAGCCAACGGCGCGCAATTCTTCGTCTAACTTAAAGTTTGGCATTGCAAAAACATGGGTCGCCCTTGGGCGGCCCTTTTTCATTGAGCACGCTGCCTCGAACAGGTTATGTCACAGTATGACACAACGCTCCGCAACACTTGTCGGTTTTGTCGCCATCGTGCTTTGGGCACTTTTGGCACTCTTCACCGTCGGAACCTTCCCCGTGCCGCCATTACAATTGAACGCCCTGTGCTTTTCAATTGGGGGCGCAATCGGCATGATTTGGATCACCTACACAAAAAGCTGGGGCGATCTCAAACGCGTGCCACTTTCGGTGTACGGCTTTGGAACGCTTGGGCTATTTGGCTATCACTTCCTCTATTTTTCAGCGTTGCGCGCGGCACCCCCTGCAGAAGCAGGGTTGATTGCCTATCTTTGGCCGCTTTTGATCGTACTTTTTTCGGGGCTTTTGCCGGGGGAACGGTTGCGTAGCCTTCATATTGTTGGCGCGATAACATCGTTCTTTGGCGCAAGTTTGATCGTCGCCGCAGGTGCAAATTTCGACGCTGGAAATGCGTGGGGATACGGCTTGGCTTTGGCCTGTGCGTTCACATGGTCAGGCTACTCGGTTTTGTCACGCCGTTTGGGTGCCATTCCGACGGCTTCGGTTATGGTGTTTTGCATCGCGACCGCCATATTGTCAGCAATTGCCCATGTATTTTTGGAAACGACCGCTTGGCCCACTGCGCCGATTGGTTGGATTTCAATTTTGGGCCTTGGTCTAGGGCCGGTAGGTGCTGCGTTTTATGTGTGGGACATTGGGGTCAAGCGTGGAAACATCCAGCTGCTTGGAACGGCGTCCTATGCGGCACCGCTTTTGTCGACAATTGTGTTGGTGGGGGTTGGTATTGCGGATCCAAAACCTGCGCTGATCGCATCAGCTGTTTTGATCACATTGGGCGCCGGCTTGGCAGCATTTGCGAGCCGCCAAACCGAATAACAAAACTCTACGCTGATAGGCGTGTGATCTCTTCTTTCAGACGGAGTTTTTGTTTTTTAAGATCTGCGATTTTCAAATCGTCAGTACTTGGGGAACGTTGGGCTTTTTCGACGGCTTCGGTCAAGGTTTGGTGCTTTTTCTTCAACTCGTGGATGTGGGAACTCAATGTCATTGCATATCCTCTTATTTGTTGACGGACTAACTGTGTAAGTCACCTAACAAGTGCACCACATTTTTCGAGTCGTGTCACGCATCTGTTACGAACTTATCCGTGAACAGACATTTGCACGCAAAGTCTTGCCGATGCGTTAATCCCCCCACTCCAAAGCGCGCGAATGACGCAGGATGGACATCGCTTTTTCACTGTAACTATCGCCATCACGTTCGTGGCGTGGGCCGTCGTGCATGCGCAAGGGGGCTTCCAACACGAAATCAGCGCGCCCAAGTTTGCGCGCTTGCACGATGACAAGCCGTGCCGCACGGCCGGACCGTGCTTGGATCGGGCGCACGCGAACCGACCCCAGCCGCCCCTCGAGCGCCGATAGAATATCGAGAAGACGGTCCGCCTTTTGGATCATCGTAAAATACCCGCGCGGGCCAAGACGTCGTGATGCGACATCCACCCATGTGTCCAACGGGGTTTCCCCGCTGACGGCCACGACGCGCCCCCGATCATCGGGTGCCGTGGATTTGTCTTTCAGATAATATGGGGGATTGGCGATAACATGGTCAAATCGACGGTCGCGCACTTCAAGTGGCATCTTGCGAATATCCGCTTCCACCACGGTCATATTCACGCCGTTTTCCGACGCATTGCGCCGCGCGAGATCCGCATAATAGGGTTGCAGCTCGACACCGACAAATTCCATACCTGCCACGCGTGCATTCAAACACAGCGAGGCAGCACCCGCGCCACAGCCAAGTTCAAGTACAGATTGGCCCTCTTCACCAGGCGTGGCCGCGGCTAATAGTACGGGGTCAACCCCAGCACGATACCCGCGCACTGGCTGGCAAAGCTGCACCCGTCCCATCAAAAACGCATCACGGGTTTCCGGCTGATCAGTCACTCAGGTTCCAACTCGAAATCGTTGTCTGTCAAAATGCGGCGTGCTTGCGCAAGATCGTCATCGAGCACCATTAATCGGCGCGGCAATATGCCAAGGGATCCTTCGAGCACGCTCATATGGACGTCCATTTCAAAGCAGTTTATATCCTCACCAGAGAGCAGTGCTTTGGCGTAGATGATTTTCATCGGATCAGTTGTACGAAGGAGCTGTTTCATAATTCGATTTAACGTCAGACCGCATGGTTTGTCGAGTGAAGGACGCCGCCAGATGAGCCTTGATAACGCAACTGTTAAACCACATGAGAAATTGGCAGCGGCGCTCGCGCCAGAATTGGCAGAGGTAAACACCCTAATTCGCAACCGCATGGCTTCCAAACACGCACCGCGCATCCCAGAAGTGACGGCACATCTGGTGGAAGCGGGCGGCAAACGTTTGCGCCCAATGTTGACGCTCGCGGCGGCGAAAGCCTGTGGCTACACTGGCCCCTATCACATTCACCTAGCTGCCACGGTTGAGTTCATTCACACCGCCACATTGCTGCATGATGATGTGGTGGATGAGAGCGCGCAACGCCGCGGCCGCCCGACTGCAAACCTATTGTGGGACAATAAATCATCGGTTCTTGTTGGCGACTATCTTTTTGCGCGGTCCTTCCAATTGATGACCGAGTGTAATTCGATGCGGGTGATGCACATCTTGTCTGGCGCATCTGCGACCATCGCCGAGGGCGAAGTATTGCAGCTGACTGCGGCGCAGGATTTGGCCACGACAGAAGACACTTACTTGCAAGTGGTCCGCGGCAAAACGGCTGCATTGTTTTCGGCAGCAACCGAGGTCGGAGGCGTCATCGCCGAGGCAGATGCAGACGTCACGCAAGCGCTGTTTGACTACGGCGATGCCTTGGGTGTGTCGTTTCAGATTGTCGATGATCTGCTGGACTACGAAGGCACGGGTGAGACCGGCAAAAACGTTGGCGACGATTTCCGTGAGCGTAAATTGACTTTGCCGGTGATCAAGGCTGTGGCCAAAGCCGATGATGAAGAGCGCGCCTTTTGGGTGAAAACCATCGAAAGAGGCAAGCAGGATGATGGTGATTTGGAGCAGGCTATCGCGCTGTTAAACAAGCACAATACCCTGCAAGAAACGCGTTCAGAAGCGCTGGAATGGGCCGAAAAAGCCAAGTCTGCACTGGTGGCGTTGCCACAAAGCGACATCGTCGAAATGCTCACCGATATCGCCGACTACGTGGTTGCACGATTGCGCTGATTGCCCCTAAGCGGGCAGCGTACTGGCCGCTTTCACCCACCACCATGGATTGCTTTGCGACAACTGCGCGGCGGCTGTTTCTGCCGTCGACCGGTCTGCATAGATCGCAAAGCAGGTCGCACCTGACCCCGACATACGCGCCATGACCGCGCCAGTGGATTGCTCCAAAGCGTTCAGGACTGCTGCGATTTCTGGGGCAAGCGCCGCTGCTGGCTTTTGCAAATCGTTACGCTGCGTGCCCAGCCAATCCGTGAAGGCAAGACTGTCTGGCCAACGCGGCAAGTCATCTGGCATCGGCGCATTGTCTTTGCTTTCGAGACGCCGAAACACATCGGGCGTTGACACTTCGACGCGCGGATTGATCAAAACCAGATGCAGCGCGGGCAGTTTAAGCGGTTGCAAAACATCGCCAACACCGCGCATCCGCGTCGACTTTGACGCAAGGCACACAGGCACATCAGCCCCAAGGGTGAGCACCTGATCGTCACCTGCGTGCGGTGCGCCCAAGCGCAAACCTGCACGAAGCGTGGCTGCCGCATCCGCAGATCCACCGCCGATACCCGACGAGGGTGGCAAGCGCTTATCAAGCGTCAACGCCATTGGAAAATCCAGCGTTTTTGCAGCTTTAACGACAAGGTTGGTGTCATCCGTGGGCACCCCTTTTGCGAAGGGGCCTGTCACAGATAGATGTGTTTCATCCGCGATTTCGGCGGCGATTTGATCGCCAACATCAACAAAGACGACCAAGCTATCGAGAATATGATACCCGTCGCTGCGCATCCCAGTCACATGAAGCGTGAGATTGATTTTGGCGGGTGCGAAGACCTTAATCATCAAGGTGCTCGCGGGTTGGCTCTAGTCCTTCCTCGATCAAAACGCGATCCAATCCGATCTGCAGCTTTCGACGAATGCGCTCTGCATCTTTTTCATCCGGACCAAAGGACAAAGCGCGGTTCCACTGGAAACGTGCTTCTCGCTCACGACCAACCGCCCAATACACGTCGCCCAAATGATCGTTCAAGATGGTATCGACAGGCAGCAAGGAAACAGCCTTTTCCATCGGCGCAACAGCGCTTTCATAGTCACCCAAGCGGTACAAGCCCCAAGCCAGACTGTCTGTGATGTACCCGTCATTTGGACGTGCGACGACAGCGGCGCGGATCATATCCATCGCTTCATCCAGATTTGTATTCATTTCTAGAAACGAATAGCCCATGTAATTCAACACTTGTGGCTGGCCAGGCTCAAACACAAGCGCAGCTCTAAAGTCGGCCTCGGCCTTTTCCCATTGATCGCTGCGCTCATATGCGATGCCGCGTGCAAACAATATGGACCACTGGGCGCGGGACGCATCGGCCATTTTGGACAAAGCGGTGGAATAGGCCTCAATCGCGCCATCATACTGCTCATCACGCCGCATCGCATCGCCCATCGCCTTAAACGCTTCAGGGTATGCACTGTGGGATTTGGCCAAGTTGCGCAGAACTTCTAACTCAGCATCGACTTTGCCATCTCTGCGCAAAGCCTCCGCGCGACCAAGTTCACCCATATAATATGCCGGTGCGCTTGGGTCGATCGTGCCATAGGCTTGTGCGGCCAGATCATTGTGGTCCATCCGATCCAAAAGGTCCGCGACCTTTAGCGCATAATGCGCGCGTGTTGGGTTCAGTGTCTGTGCGGCGCGCGCGAACAAAAGCGTATAGCCATCATCCAGCCCCCCGCTCACAACATCCGCAACGGAATTGAAAACCTCAGCAATGCCTTCTTGAGCGGTGGTGACCATATCAAAAGGCACGCGTTCGCCAGCGTCTAGTTGGTCGAGCAAACTCACAATGCGAAGATCCGTGGTCGGCCCAAAAGCATCTGCCACCAAAGCCCGTGCTTCGTCGTTGCGTTCAAGTTGGCTGAGCATCAGCGCTTGGGCATAAATGGACCCGCCCGTTTGCGGCAGGCCAGGCGTTTCCAACAGAGCCAACCCACCTTCGTAGTCGCCCGCCATCGCCATCGCCAAAGCCTTATTGAAAGGGCCGAACAGTTCGAAACCTTCAGAGAGCGTTGAAAACTCATCAAACAATTCAAGAGCTTCGCGCATCTCGCCTTTGCCTACATGGCACCACGCGCGGGTCAGCCCATCAACGATAGACGACACCCCCTCGCCCGCATCAAGTGCGGCCAGCAAACTGTCCCAATTGCTGTCCTTTGTGTATTTGGTGAACAGAACCATCGCCGCAATCTGATTTTGCGGCTCAATATCCTTCAAAATCGTCGCGTAGCCATACAGATCGTCAAAATCGCCCAAAGAGATTTTGGCAGCGATCAAGGTCTCAAGCAAAACGGCGCTGCGCGGATCCGAAGCCAGCGCTTTGGTCACATAAAGCGCCTGTTCTTGATAATCGCGGCCAATAATGGCCTGTCGCGCCGCCAGATATGACCCAGCATCTGCAAAGCAGGTCGTGGTCGAAGAAAGCATCAAGCCCACCGACAAACCAAGAGCGCCAAGCTTTAATTTTGCAATCTGTTTCACACGCATCTCCCTATGTGCTGCGCTAAGCCTAGCGCGCAGTTTCAGGGGCTGCAATGGATTGGGGGCCCGCAAAGGCCCCCTAAACTGTTCAAATATATCACGTTAGCGACATAGCGCTTACATGTTAGGGTAATTGGGCCCGTCACCACCCTGAGGCACCGTCCAAGTGATGTTTTGGCTTGGCTCTTTGATGTCGCAGGTCTTGCAATGCACACAGTTTTGGAAGTTCACAACGAACTTAGGCTCTTGGCCTTCTTCCGTCAGGTACTCGTAAACCCCTGCTGGGCAATACCGCGCCGATGGGCCACCAAACACTTCATAATCTTTGGAGATCGCGACAGATGGATCCGCCAAATGCAGGTGGCTCGGCTGGCTTTCTTCGTGATTGGTCGCGGCGAAAGACACGTTGGTCAAGCGATCAAAGGACAACACCCCGTCCGGCTTTGGATAATCAATCTTTGGAAAGTCAGCGGCTTTGCCCAAGCTTTCTGCATCCGTTTTGCCATGTTTGACAGTGCCGAACAAAGACGTGCCCAAAATGGTGTTGCACCACATATCGAACCCACCCAAAGCGAGCGATGGAAACAGGCCAAGCTTGGACCAAAGCGGCTTAACATTGCGCACTTTCTTGAGGTCAGCTGCAACCACGCCTGTGCGCAATTCTGTTTCATAAGCCTCAAGCGTATCGCCTGAACGGCCATCCGAAATTGCCGCAAAGGCTGCTTCCGCCGCGGCTTTACCAGACAGCATCGCATTGTGATTGCCTTTGATGCGCGGCACGTTGACCAAGCCAACAGAACAGCCAAGCAATGCCCCACCTGGGAAGGCGGCTTTCGGCATGGACTGATAGCCACCCTCGGAAATCGCACGTGCACCGTATGCCACGCGCTTGCCGCCTTTCAGCAGCTCTTCGATCATCGGGTGATGCTTGAATTGCTGGAATTCCATGTATGGGAACACGTTAGGATTCTTGTAGTTCAAGTGCACAACAAACCCGATGAACACCTGATTGTTTTCCGCATGGTAAACAAACGCGCCGCCACCAGCTTTGCTGTTCAAAGGCCAGCCCATCGTGTGGGTCACGGTGCCTTCTTTGTGCTTCTCGGGATCAATTTCCCAAATCTCTTTCATGCCGAGGCCGAATTTTTGAACATCACGCCCAGCAGACAGGTCGTACTTCGCGATGACCTCTTTGGACAGTGATCCGCGCACGCCCTCAGACAGCAACACGTACTTGCCGTGCAATTCCATTCCCGGCTCTGTGTCTGGGCCAATGGTGCCGTCGGCCTCTAGGCCAAACACGCCCGCGACCACGCCTTTAACTTCGCCATTGTCACCGTAGATCAGTTCGGAACAGGCCATGCCTGGGAAAATCTCAACGCCCAGCTCTTCGGCTTGTTCAGCCATCCAGCGACACACGTTGCCCATAGAGACAATGTAGTTGCCGTGATTGTTCATCAAAGGCGGCATTGGGAAATTCGGAATGCGGAGTTTACCCGCTTCGCCCAAAATGTAGAAATTGTCGGTCTTAACCGGCGTATTCAATGGTGCGCCTTTGGCCTTCCAATCAGGGATCAACGCATCAAGACCCGTAGGATCAAGAACAGCGCCAGACAAAATATGCGCGCCGACTTCGGAACCTTTTTCCAAAACCACAACGTTAAGATCTGCATCGAGCTGCTTCAATCTAATCGCGGCAGACAGCCCTGCTGGCCCTGAACCAACGATGACGACGTCATATTCCATCGCCTCGCGTTCAATATTCGACATAAAACTGCTCCCTGATCTCTAAGTTGTTGCGCATTCCTACCCTTTAACTGTGGCCAGCGTCAATTTCAGCGGGGCTATTTCACAGCAATCTATCCCTATTCCGTGCAAAAACATGCTGCATAGCGGCATTTTTCACTCACGCCGCCGCAGGAAATCCGAATTTTCCGGCAAATTGGCGCCAATTGGGCCGCCTTTTTTCCGCCACTTTAACGGCATGACCGTGTCTACTCTTGCATTCCGGACGCGTTCGGGGTCTGGTGTTTCAACAAAATCAACAACCGGGCGCGCTGCATAATATGTAGTGACGCCTTTTTCGTACGAATGAGTGTTATGGAAAAGATCCTAATGACCCGCGCAGGCCACGCTGCGCTGAGCGCCGAGCTCAAAAACCTCACATCCGTTGAACGCCCTGCAATCATTCAAGCGATTTCAGAAGCGCGGGAGCACGGCGATCTATCTGAAAACGCAGAATATCATTCCGCTCGCGAAAAACACAGCTTCATTGAAGGCCGCGTCAAAGAGCTCGAAGGCATTTTGTCTTTGTCCCAGATTGTTGACCCAAAGACGCTGTCTGGGTCAGTGAAGTTTTCTGCGACGGTCACGATCGTTGACGAAGATACCGACGAAGAAAAGACGTACCAAATCGTTGGCGAACACGAAGCAGACATTGAACGTGGCCTTTTGAACATCAAATCGCCAATTGCGCGCGCGTTGATTTCCAAAGAGGAAGGCGACAGCGTTGATGTGCGCACTCCTGGTGGCTTGAAAAGCTACGAGATCCTCAAGGTCGAATACATTTAGTCCAACCGGATTGCCCCTTCACATCGTTTTTCTTGGAGGCCACTTTGGCTCAAGACGGCAAAAATCCCATCACGCTTGGTGCCCATGCGCATCAAGCGAACGATGCGCGTTTCACAGCGGCTGAAATCATCGCCGCCGTGTTGTCCCTGCTCTGGCTCGCGATGACTGGCACCTTCTTCTTCACCACCGGCGACGCGTCCTCTTCCGATGACCCAAGCGGTCTTCAAACCGTGATGATCGCGATGGCAATCGTCATGCCAATTGCCTTGATCTGGTTCGGTGCAATCATTGTGCGCACGTCACAACGCCAACGCGCGGATAGCCAAAGGTTGCATGACGCTCTCGCTGCGATGCAGGCGAGCACCTCACCTGAAACATCAAAAGACACCTCTGCCGTTCTGGGGAAAAGGCTGGACGAAATTGTGGCAGAACAACGCAAAACCCAAGCTGCGTTCACTGCACTCAACACCAAATTGGCCAACAAAGATCTCGCGCCGCTAAAATCCGGCACGGCAACCCCAGTGCAGCAAGAAGAGCAAGGCACACTTGCTCTTGGCACGCCCGTAGAAGGCACCGCTGCGCAACCGCTGCCCATCGATGATTTTATTCAAGCGATGAATTTTCCAGAAACCGCCGACGACAGAGCAGGGTTTCGCGCGTTACACCGCGCCATGACAGATCGTAAAGTCGGTCAACTCATCCATGCAGCGCAGGATATTTTGACCCTTCTCAGCGAAGACGGCATCTATATGGACGATCTGAAGCCCGATCGCGCCAAACCTGAAATCTGGCGTCAATTTGCCAAAGGCGAACGCGGACGCGCGGTTGCAGCGCTTGGCGGCGTGCGCGACCAAGGCAGTTTGGCTTTCGCGACAAAACGGCTGAAACAAGACCACATCTTCCGAGATGCCGCACACCACTTTTTGCGTAAATTCGACAGAACCTTTGTGGAATTTGAAGCCTTCGCAACAGATGAAGACATTGTGGCCTTGTCAAACACGCGTACCGCACGGGCCTTTATGCTTTTGGGGCGCGTGGCTGGCACATTTGACTAGCCGCCACCCGACATAGTCGAACATGGCACAGGCCTTTTGCGGCTTTCGGCTTTGCCCTAGCTGGCGCGAACCAATACCGTCCACGGGCACCTTCAAGAAAGCATCGACATGACGCAGACCCCTCGTCGCCCATTTATCCAAGGCACGTTAGACAGCCTGCCATTCTTTATTGTTATCGTTCCGTTTGGCGCCCTTTTTGGCGTTATTGCGACGGAAGCAGGCATGGATCTTGCGCAGGTCATGGGATTTACCTTTTTGGTGATCGCAGGCGCATCGCAACTGACCGCATTGCAGCTTTTGACAGAACAAGCGCCAACAGTGGTGGTCATCGTCACTGCCCTCGCGGTCAACTTGCGGATGGCGATGTATTCAGCCTCACTTGCCCCGCATCTTGGTCGAGCACCTTTGTGGAAACGCGCCTTTGCGGCGTATTTTCTGTTCGATCAACCCTTTGCCTTGTCGACAATGGAATTCGAAAAACGCCCTGAACGCAGCACGGCAGACAAAGTGTCGTATTTTCTTGGCACGGGCATACCGCTCGGGGTGTCTTGGTACATTGCAACCTTCGCAGGTGCGGTTTTGGGCGAAAGCATGCCCTCAGACCTTGGAATCGACTTTGCGATTCCGATCACATTCCTCGCGGTCGTAGCGCCAATGCTGAAATCCTTGGCTCACGTGGCTGCGGCCGCGACCTCCGTCGTGCTGGTCTTGGTGCTAAGCTTTATGCCCTATGGCACGGGCCTTTTGGTGGCAGCCGTCGTCGCGCTGATCGTCGGGGCAACTGTTGAAACTTGGGTTGAAAAACGAAAGGCCGCACAATGATTACTGCGAGCGCTTCACAAGTCTGGATCATCATCATTGCGATGGGGCTTGGGACCTATTTGATTCGGTTTTCGTTTTTGGGATTGATCGGCAGCCGTGAGTTGCCCGAGTGGCTATTGAAACTGCTGCGCTTCACACCTGTCGCAGTTCTGCCCGGTGTGGTGGCACCGATGTTAATCGGATCAGGCGCGGAAAACATGGATCCGCTCAGGTTGGCCGCCGCATTGGCCACTCTGGTCGTCGGTCTCATAACCCGCAACGTGCTTTACGCGATCATTGCGGGGCTAGGTCTGTTTTTTGGACTTGGTGCGCTGATCGGCTGATCAGTTGCTCAAAAGCAAATGAGGGACATTCGCCATGGCGACGCCTCTTTCGTCAGGGGAATCGTCCGAATAGCTTTGATACGTGGCGTCTGGCAAAGTGCCGAACCACGCCTTTAACTTGTTCGGGAACATGGTCTGCGGCGCGGCTTCAAAACCAGGAAGACCCGCCAAAATATCGGTCACGCTATCGGCACAATGCGCCTTTCGCACAGCGCCGTAAGCCTGAACTTTTGCCAGTGCCAGTTCTGCAACTTCGGGGCTGACCAGCACCGTTTGCTCGATCACGTCAAAGGTGACACGTGCGTGGTAATCGATGTAAAAATCCACCGCTGCATCTGACATTCCGAACACCACATCGTTGCGTTCAGGCAAATGCGGGTGAAAAAATGTACCAGCAGGGTCAAAAATGGCACGTTGCGATGGCGCGTTCACCAGCAAACCAGAGTGCACACCCGATCGAGATTTTTTGCCAACAACAGTATAAAGCGTCAGCGAAGCTGGGCCATCATCGCGGTATACGGATCTTGCGACCTCGGCGTCGGGAGCCCACAAGGGTTCGGCTGGCCCACAGGCAGTTAAAACTGCTGAAACCAGCAACACCAAACCAAGGCGCATACCCCGCGCAATACCAACGCCCATGCGACCGCTTTCTCTTATGTTCTGAAAATCGCGAGAAAAACCGCGACAAGAATCGAAAAGACGGCGACGCGTGTCGACCATTTGATGAAACCTTCAAATGACTGTTCTTGAACAGAAATATCCATTTCGCCGTGTTTATGTTCGGACATGTGTGTGTTCCTTATCTGTAATTTTGCCCTGAATTAAAGGATTTGAGCCGGTCTGTCACCTGCTCTTCGTGCCGCAGGGCCAGTTTAAGTGTCGCCGTTGCTTTCCAAATCGTCGACAAGTCGAAAGCCGATGCGTGTTGGTTCGCGTTCGGGCACTTGTTTTGGCAGCGCGCGCAGCATGACATTCAATTGGCTCACGTGTTGCACAAGCTGCGTCTTGGTGCCGCTATCATCTGAACCATAGAACGTCACGATGTCCGGATCAAAAAAGCCCATGCCTTCAATGCGCAAAGCGCCTGTGCTGGACCCTGTAAAACCCATGGCGATCTCATGTTCGCTATCGAGCTGTTCTTCGAAGTTTTTGATGTACAAAATCAACCGTTCATAAGCCCATTCAGCGGGGCTTTTTTGATCAACAGGCTTGCGCGCCAAAGCAGCTGGAAGCGGCTGTTGTTCGGGTGATCGGGGCGCATCTGGATCTGAATGGACGACACGGGCATGCGGCATAGCGGCGGCTTCTGCGGCTTCAGCTGAAGTTTGTATTTGATCAATCTCGTCCATCATAAATCCTTGCGTTGCCATACATATGCACCATCGTCGCGCAAAGCACGCGTGACAAGCCCATTGTGAAACAAGTGTACGCAATGCGCCATAGCTTCCACCATCGCAAGGCCGTATTCGCCCCCCTTAACCTCACGTTTGAACAGGGGCACAAAACACTCACAGGCTGCGCGTGGCTCAGACAAAAACGCAAGCAATCGATCCAGCGCCGCGTGATGGTTGTCGATCAAACTTCGCAACCGTGCCGGCAGGCCTGTGTAGGGTAACTTATGCCCCGTAAGCACAAGCTGACCGTCCGTTGCGTATTTCTGAAACTTTGTGCATGAGCTCATCCAGTCACCCACAGGATCGGCGAAAGGTTCTGTCGCGGACACGCCGAGATTGGGCGAAATCGACCCCAAAAGCTGATCTCCGCCCAGAACAAGAGCGTCATCGCGTGACCAGAACGTCGCGTGTTCCGGCGCATGCCCGTCACCGCATCGCACATCCCACAATCGCCCGCCAATTGTGATCTCATCACCCTCTTGGATCCGCGTATACCCTAACGGAATTGGGCCAACGGCATCGGCGGTATTGAACGGGCGTTCGGCTTGGCGTGTCGCCAGAATGTCCGGTGCCATGCCGCAGCTGCGCCAAAATGCGATCATCTCAGGCGTTGGCGCGTCTTGCACGTCGAGCTGCAACATCCGCGCCATCAAATAGGCCGTGCGCGTCATCACCAGTTCTGCGCCGTGCTCGGTCGCAAACCATCCAGCCAACCCAACGTGATCCAGATGGTGATGTGTGACAATCACACGGGTCACTGGCTTTGCTTTCAGCGGCCCTTGCAAAAGATCTGCCCAAATGCGGCGCGATTTCTTGGTGTCGACGCCGGTATCCACCACGGTCCAACCATCGCCATCATCCAAGATATAGGCATTCACATGGTTCAATGCGATTGGCAAAGGCAGGCGCGCCCAAAACACACCTTCGGCAATGCCAATAAGAGCACCGGATTCGGGTGCTTCAACAGGCCATTGCATCGCATTCATTATGAAATCCTAAGTTCCTCTGCCGACAAGGCATAAAGGTCGTCGGCACCACGCCGTGATTGATCCAAAAGTGGTCCGTACTCGGGCAGCATCTGATAGATGTAGAAGGCTGCGAGTTTTCCACGCGTGCTATCTTTGCCCGCTGCAATCGCTGCCTTCAAGTGGTAATGCGCCCCAAGAACCCGCGCAAACGCAAACAAAAATGGCGTCGCACCAGCAAGCCGATCATTCAAAGGTAACGACAACATTGCCTCAGTGCCTTCGCGCAAGGTTTCAGCCGCGCTCCAGACAGCTTTGGCCAAGACCGGTCTTTGCGCCCGCGCGGCCTCTGCAAAGGTTTCGATTTCATCCAAAAGTGCGAAAGCAGCGTCGCCATTGTCACTAAGTTTACGTGACACGAGATCGATCGCTTGGATTTCATTGGTCCCCTCATAAATGGACGTAATACGGGCATCACGCGCGAATTGTGCAGCGCCAGTTTCTTCGATGTAGCCCATACCGCCATGGACCTGAATCCCAGCTTGCGCAACCTCGTGGCCCGCGTCAGTCGCAAAGGCTTTCGCGATGGGGATCAAGAATGCACCGAGTGCTTGTTGATCTGCATCGTCGTGTCCAAGGTCAAGTGCAGTGCCACAGGCCAAAGCAATGGATCGCGCTGCAAACGTATCAGAGCGCATTGTCATCAACAGTCTACGCACGCTTGCATGGTCCGAGATCGTGCCAGTGCCGTTCTCAATCATGCTGCGCCCTTGCACGCGATCTAAGGCATAGTCGGTAGCCTTTTGCGTTGCTGCTTCTGCAACGCCAGCACCCTGAACTCCGACACCCAATCGCGCATTGTTCATCATTGTGAACATGCACTTCATACCTTGGTGTTCATTGCCCACCAGCCAGCCTTGAGCGCCTTCATATTCCATCACACAGGTGGGCGATCCGTGGATGCCCATTTTGTGTTCCAAGCTGACCGCCTTCAGCGCATTTTCAGCACCAAGGCTGCCATCTGCATTTGGAATGTATTTTGGCACCATAAACAGCGAAATCCCTTTGGTGCCTTCTACGCCGTCCGGCAAACGCGCGAGCACCAAGTGGCAGATGTTTTCAGCCAGATCATGATCTCCCCAAGAGATGAAAATCTTTTGGCCGGTGATGCTGTAGCTACCATCCGAATTGCGCGTTGCTTTGGTGCGCAATGCGCCCACATCAGAGCCCGCGCCCGATTCCGTAAGATTCATCGTGCCGCACCACGCACCCGAAATCAGCTTGGGCAAATAAAGGGCTTTGATCTGGTCGGAGGCATGATGTTCGAGCGCCTCGATCTGGCCTTGGGTCATCAATGGG
The DNA here is from genome assembly GCF_039769035.1 of Pacificibacter sp. Taxonomy (NCBI): domain Bacteria; kingdom Pseudomonadati; phylum Pseudomonadota; class Alphaproteobacteria; order Rhodobacterales; family Roseobacteraceae; genus Pacificibacter; species Pacificibacter sp. The sequence goes on along the minus strand of NZ_JBDMZG010000011.1, from coordinate 8,370 downwards.
TTGAGGGACAAAGACAGGCAGCCCCCCGCCATCATGTCGTTCACTGCCGTCCCCAATGCCAAAGGCAGGCCCATGCCGCCGAACTCTGCGTTTGCCAGCATCCCAACCCAACCGCCTTGGGCGATTTCCTTGTATGCATCGCCAAACCCAGGGGAACATATCACGTGACCGTCTTTTAGAACCGCGCCGCATTGATCCGAACCATGATTGAGAGGGGCCATGACATCGCTGGCGAGCTTCGCAGCTTCTTCCAAAATGGCCGAGACAGTATCCGCGTCCACCTCAGAGAACCGAGGCATCTGTCGCACGCGGTCGAAGTCTACGATTTCATTTAATATAAATTCAATGTCATTGGCTGGGGCACGATATGGCATAGCTATCTCTCTTTTTGGGCCGCCAAGCATCGCCATTTATGATGGCAATTGCTCAGCGTCTCACTAGGTGTAGACAACACATTGCCCTGCACCAATCTGAACGCTGCGTCAAAAGTGCTAAGCATGCCCAGCTGTTGCAGATAACAGGGCTGCGCTGACACCCAAGGTCTCCAATGCGGCGGCCCATTTTTGATCGCCTGCAAGGTCAAAAACGATTTGCTGGTCAGCATCACAGGTCAACCAAGCGTTTTGCGCAATTTCCGAATCGAGCTGGCCAGGGGACCAACCCGCATACCCAAGACACAAAAGCCTCTGAGATGGACCACGTCCGGCGGCAATATCGCGCAAAATGTCTTTTGAGGCCGTCATGGTAAAGCCTTCATTCACGGGCAATGACGCATCACCATCGACGTAATCCGCACTGTGCAAAACAAACCCCCGCGCCATTTCAACAGGCCCACCATAGCAAACGTCTAGGTTCGGCATGGCCGCGTCCGCTTCAATGTCGAGTTGCTCAAAAACATCCGTAGCAGAAATGCGCGCTGACACTTTGTTGATGATCAGCCCCATTGAGCCCTCATCAGAATGTGCACACAAATAAATGACACCGCCCTCAAAGCGGTCGTCTCCCAATCCGGGCATTGCAATCAAAAGTTTGCCAGCCAAATCGTGCGGTGTTTCATGTTCCATATCTAAACTCACCCTATCCGCGCCAAAGGTTCAAGAGGCTTGCATCAAGTGCTTTCATTTTCATACACAGATTTCTCTCTCAAAAGTGAGTTCCCCGTTTGCACCCGCATCGCTATATCAAACCTATGAAATCAAATTTTTCACTTTTGTTGTCGTCTTTATGTCTAAGTGCCAGTGTGACTACAGGTACGCTGCCTGCGTATGCTATGGATCCAACCGGCATTACGGCTGATGTGACCTTGCAATCAGGCTGGCTTATGCCGAACGGCAATTATATGGCCGCCTTGCAGGTAAAACTTGCGCCCGGATGGCACACCTATTGGCGCGCACCTGGTGCTGCGGGCATCCCACCGCAGTTTGACTGGTCAGGCTCCAGTAACGTCGCGCAAGCTGACTTTCACTGGCCGACACCTGGTATTTTCGAACAAAACGGCATGCGGTTTTTGGGCTATGAAGACGAATTGATCTTGCCGATCGAGTTTACGCCAACCTCGTCTGGCGCGATCACCGTGCAAGGCGAAGTCACCATGGGTATCTGCCTTGATGTCTGTATACCCTACACTGCCGCGTTCGAGAGCACATTCGAAGTGCCTGCCACGCCCGCCGTGAAGTCCAAAATTTCTGCAGCGCTCAAGCAACAACCCAAACAAGTTTCAGGCGTGCGCTGCGCTGCACTCCCCATTGCTGATGGCATGAAGGTCACCGCTGAAATGTCGTCGCCCCAATTGGGCCCATTGGAAATGGCCGTTTTGGAACACCCCGACCCATACGTCTGGGTCTCTGAGGCGATGACACGCCGCGACGGCCGCGACGTGACCATCGAGAGCGAAATGGTGCCCGCACAGGCAACGCCCTTTTTTGTCGACCGCTCGCAACTGCGCATCACCTTGATCGGAAGCTCTGGTCAAGCCGTTGAAGCGCAAGGCTGCACGGGATCATAGATTACGCACGTCGCCGCACTGCCATTAGGGTCGCGGCGACGATGTAGATCGCAATCAGTCCAATCCCCAAACCACCTAGAAAGACGCCAATGGCAAGCATCATACCCGTGCCGCCACCCAAAATCGCGGGCAAGGCCCCAATCGTCGCGACCTGACCAAGCGTGAATACGAACCACGCAACAGTGCTTACAATCGCCAAACCGACAGCGACGGACGCAGACCCAAAGCGTTTGGGCTTGTGGATTGCACGCCGCAAGGTTGCCATGTACCGCCCAACATCGACCTGCATGGACAAGATCGATGGAACCAACAGCAAGACGATAAACATCCCGAACCCAAGCCCGTAGACCAAGGTGATCACTGTGGGTTTCAAAAACTGTGCATCGGCGGAGCGCTCAAACAACAAAGGCGCAAGCCCCAAAACCGTTGTCGCGGTGGTCAACATGACAGGACGCAGGCGGTCGGTCGTGGCTTCAACAATGGCAGGAAAAATTCCACGGTCTTCTGCATATTCATCAATCGTGGTCACCAAAACGATGGAATCATTGATGATGATACCCGTCATACCGATCAGCCCCACAACCGAGAACATCGACAGCGGCACATCCCAATAGGCATGGCCATAAATCGCACCAATCAGACCAAACGGAATCACAGCCATCACAACAATGGGTCGCGTCCAACTGGAAAAGATCCAAGCCAATGTCAGATAAATCCCCAAAAGCGCCGCCGACAGGCCAAAGAGCGCATCTGACAAAAACCTGTTCTCTTGCTCTGCCAAACCCGCTGCGCGGAACGTCACACCAAAGTCTTCGGAAATTTCGGGCAAAATCTCAGCGCTCAACGCGGTTTGAATCTCGACCGCACGCGCTGGGTCATCTTCGTTCAAGTCCCCTGTCACAGAGACCAACCGCAGGCCATTTTCACGTCGCACCGTGGAAAATCCCGATTGGCGCGTGACCGAAACAATATCAGAAAGCGGCACATACTGGCCAGAACCCGTGCGCATTTGCGTTTGGTCCAAAAAGTCCGAACGCAATTCAGAATCTGGCAGCTGCACCGTCACCTTGGCGGTGCGCGCACCGTCTGGATAGGTAGCGGCTTCGATCCCGCCAAGACGATTGGACAGCACGCGTCCAAGTGGCTCAATGGTAAACCCAAGCGCCTCACCTTGTGCGGTAAGCTCCAAGATCAATTCTTCTTTGTCATAGGACAGCGTATCCTCAAGCGCAGAGACTTCGGAATACTGAGACAACTTCGTTTTGAGCGCCTCTGCCGCCGATTTCAATGTGACCGAATCCGCGCCGAAAAGCTGCACATCAATCGCATCGCCTCCTGGACCAAAGCGCCCCCCGCGAAACGACACTGTTTCCGCAAGCGGGTGGTTGACCACGGCACTTTGCAACTCCGTGACAAATGCAAGCGACGAATAAGGGCGCAGGTCTGCATCAATCAATTCAATCGAAATCCCGCCAAGCTGATAGCTTTCCTTGGTATCCGCCCCCGACAAGCCGCGCCCAGCACCAGCACCAATTTGCGCCACAACATAGGCGATTGGATTGGTGCCGTATTCTTCTTCAAAGTCTTTGCCAGTTTGCTCTGTTGCGCGCTGCAATTCCTTCATCATCGCAAGAGAATCTTCACGTTTGGCCCCTGGTGCCATGGCAAAGTTGCCAGACACGGTCGTGCGCTCTGGTGAATTGAAAAAGCGCCACGGCACATCGCCCGTCACCAATGAGGACACCTGCCATGACAACAAAAACAAGCCCAGCGCCAGCACTGCGTACCGCATCGTGATCACGCCCACCATAAACGGACGGAACAGCGTATCGCGGACCCACCGAAAGCCCTTATTCACTTGGCGTGACGGCCAATCGTACCAGCGCTCTTTTGCGGTGGAGGCGATGGAATGGCTCAAGTGATTTGGCAAAATCAAAAAGCATTCGACCAAGGACGCGATCAAAACCACAATCACCGTAAACGGAATGTCAGCGATCAAATCACCAAAGCGTCCGGAAATAGCCATAAGACCAAAGAACGCGATGATTGTCGTGACGGTAGATGAGAACACCGGCGCGAACATTCGCCGCGCGGCGTTTTCGGCGGCTTCCACCGGCCCCTCACCCAGCTTACGCACACGAAAATCCGCGTGCTCCCCCACCACAATGGCGTCGTCCACCACAATGCCCAAGGTGATAATCAACGCAAAAAGCGAAATCATATTGAACGTCAATCCAGCGACATACATCAAAGCAATCGCCGACAGCATCGCCACAGGAATGCCCGCAGCAACCATCAAAGCCGTACGCGCATTCAAGAACAAAAACAGCAGCAACCCGACCAGCGCAAGGCCCATCAACCCGTTGGTGGTCAACAGATCAAGGCGTGCTTTGATCGCTTCGGCACGAGTGCGAAATAAGTTCAGCGTCACACCTTGCGGCAGCGTCAATTCCATCTCGTCCGACACATCTTGAACGATGCCCTGAATTTCGATGGCATCCCCAAGGTCGCTGCGATTGACCACGACCGACACGGCCGCGTTATCACCAACATAAAAGGCCCGATCCCTGTCGACAGCTTCCACGCGAATATCGGCGATATCGCCAATCGTCAGCTTGGAGCCGTCATCTTCTGTTCGCAACACGATTCCAGCGATCTGAGCCGCCGACCGTTTTGCAACACCGGCGCGCACACGCGTCGCACCACCGCCAACATCACCAGCTGGGTTCGCATCCGTTTCGGCACCGATTGCCGACGCAATATCAGACATGGACACATCGTATTGAATGAGATTGAGCGTCGACACTTCGACAACCGTTTCTGGCGCGGCAACACCCGAAATCGAGGTGCGTGTCACGCCCTCAGAAAATAGACGAACCACCAATTCGTCTGCAAAGCGCGCCAATTGATCAATGCCAACAGGACCTGTGATCACCACTTCGGTCACAGTATCAGACCATCCGCCCCAACGCACATTGGGATCATCCGCCCCCTCAGGCAGGTTCGAGACCGTATCAAGCGCCGCTTTGATATCATCCGCACCGCGCTGAATGTCCCAACCTGGTTCAAACTCAAGCCGAATGGATCCGCGCCCCTCGGTCGAGGTCGCGGAGCTTTCCATTACGCCTTCGACTGCAAGCAACGTCGGCTCCAACACCTGCACCACGGCGGCATCGACATCATCCGCCCCCGCGCCAGACCAGCTGACCGATACGGTCACGGCGTCCACAACAACATCGGGAAAGAACTGCGCGCGCATGTTTGGCAGCGCTGCAAGCCCTGCCCCGAGCATCAACACCAAGAGCAAATTTGCGATGGTGCGGTGGCGGGTGAAATACGACAGTATCCCTGCGGCTTGCGCGCTTGCGGGTGTGTTGGGCTGCGTGGTCACGATCAGCCCCCCATCCGGCCTTCAAGCCGCTCGACAAGTGAAACGGGTACCTCTTTGGCCTTAAGCTGTTCGGTCAATCGCGCGCGCACCTCATCGGGCATGCGGGTATTGCTGGCAACAAACGCCAAAAGAATTTCGCGGCGTTCATCCGTCAACGCGATCGTCGCGGCCTGTCCGCCTTGCGCGCCCGCAGGCTGGCCACCAGTAGCACCGCCCGCGCCTTGCGCATCGGCGCCAATAACCTTGACGCGAATACCAGCCCCCAACAACGGAGAACGCTCTGACACAATTTGACGCCCAGAAATAGCGGAGGCATCCACCAAAACGTCATCACCCTGACGGCGCAAAATTGCTGCGGGCAGCACTTCCAAGCGGCTTTCATCCGTGAGCGCCAAAACGGTATTGCTTGCATCGACGGCGGCAGACGGGATCATCGCCGCGCCAGAAATCTCAGGTTCTTGAATGCGCACAGTCACGAAATCACCCGGACGCAATCCAAGTGATGTTCCAAGCTGCGCAAACAATTGTCGCCCCGACTGACCTGTTCCAACAACGGCACTTTCACGCGTGATGCGCCCATTGGCCGTCAAATCCAGATCCGCCATGCTTAGATATGCAACGACTGGCAAATCGGGCAAGGAGCCACTGGCACTGGTCAAATTGGCGTATTGCTGTGTTGAAACCCGAAATGAGATCTCCAGATCGCTTGGATCAACAAGTGACCCGATTTGTTCATTCGCGTTCAAAATCGCGCCCAGCGCCGTGCTCACCCCAGACAAGGTTCCATCGAAAGCGGCAACAACTTGCGTGTTTTGCAACGCACGCTGCGCCTCTGACACATTGATTTCAGCGCGCAAAACGCCGTTTTTGCTTTGATCGACGCGCGCGGCAGCGCTGGCCAGAGACTGTCGCTTGGACAAGACAGACTGGCGGGCGGATGCTTCTGACAGCGCTGCCGTTTCAGTGGCAGACTGCGTTCCGACGCCGCGATCCGCCAAGTTGCGTTGCCGTGTGAGGGCCGCAACTCTCAGATCCAATTGGCCACGCGCGGCCTCCAAGTCATCTTCAGCAATTTTCAAGCCGCGCTCTGCGTCGCTCAGTTCGGCTTCGGCCTCCTGCAAATCTGCCTGCGCGACCCGCAGATTGGATTCCGCATCCGTGGGATCAACGCGCAACAAAACGTCTCCGGCCTTAACCGATCCACCCTCTTGGAACGTCGATGATAATTCAACAACTTCGCCACCTTGTGGCGCACGAAGCTCCAAGGTTCTGCGCGCGCGCACTTCGCCGAACGTTGACAAAACGGGGGCGATTTTCGCCGCCTCGACTGTGACAACGTTTACGGCAAACTGGCGTTCACGCGCGGGCGGGCGAAAGCCCTCTTGGGCAGATTTTTCTTTGAAGGACGATACCATTTTAGAGCCCGCCCCAAAGATGAGTGCGGCGCAGACACTGACAAGAAATAGGCCAAAGAGGGAACGTCGTAGGAATTTCATCGAGGGAGCCTTTTGTATTTCACGCTTTAAAGCTAGCACGCATAGAGAATTCGTCCATGATTGACATGTTACGCACCGCGCAAATTTTTCCGTCGCGGGATTTCAACAAAAGTGAAAATGGTGGCGCGGACGCTACTTTCGACGCTTATGTTCGTCGAGACGTGGCAAGATTTGGACGAAATTGCAGGGCTTGTGGCGATAATCGAGTTGGAATTTTAAAATCTCATTCCACGCATCTTTGCACGCTCCCGTCGAGCCGGGCAAGGCAAACAAATAGGTGCCATTGGCCACCCCGCCCGTCGCACGGCTTTGGACCGCCGATGTGCCAATTTTTTGCATGGACACAATGGTGAACACGGTCCCGAAGGCGTCAATTTCTTTTTCATAGACGTCGCGGTGCGCCTCCACCGTGACATCGCGCCCCGTCAAACCGGTGCCGCCTGTGGAAATAACAACATCGACATCATCGCGTCCGATCCAAGCCGTCAAATGATCGGATATTGACGCGCGGTCATCGGTGACAATGGCGCGATCCGCGATCGCATGCCCAGCATCTTCGATCATGCGAACAAGCGTGTCGCCTGATTTATCGTCGCTGAGCGTGCGTGTGTCTGAAACAGTCAAAACAGCAATGCGCACAGGGATAAATTCCAAAGACATATCGAGCGTGGACATAAAGGCCTCGTTTTAATCAGATGGTTTCAGACGGGCGCGCAGATCCAACAGATCCGCCCAAGCTTCGCGTTTGGCAAGTGGCGTGCGCAAAAGATCGCGCGGCGTCACCATTGGTAATGTCGGTTTGCCAAGCACCGTCTGCCATTGCCCACGCAAGCGCGTGATACCCGCGCGCCCCAAGGCCATCATACATGCAGAATTGCCCATCAAGACGATCACATCAGGGTCAGCCAGTTCGATATGTTTCAGCAAGAAGGGCTTGAGCATGGCGATGTCATCGGCACTTGGATCACTGTTTGCAGGCGGCCGCCATGGCAGCGCGGTCGTCAAATATATGCCTTGTTCAGCATTCTGCGCGGAGCGGCTTAAATCAATCGCGTCGAACATCTTGTCCAGCAAGGTTCCCGCAGGGCCAGTGAACGGTTTGCCTTCGAGATCATCCTCGCGACTTGGGAAATCGCCCACCACCATCACGCGTGCGCCGAACAGACCATCTTGGAACACAAGATTGCGCGCGCCACGGCGCAAATCGCACTGCTCAAACGCCTGCAGAGCCGTGTGTAGCTCAGACACAGATGTGACCGCAGAGACAGCTTTTTGCGCCTCATCGACAGAATCGGTTTTAGGAGCTTTGACGGGGGCCGGCGGCGTTTTGCTATCAGCCTGTTGCGCCGTTTTCTCGGCAGGCTTCGGCATGACTTGCGGTGCTTCGTAGCGATTCACAGGTGTTTCGCCGATGGCTTCGCTTACGCCAAGCTCGACTTGCCACTCCAACAGAGCATGCGCATCCCAATAATCGATCT
>NZ_JBDMZG010000065.1:0-6115 GCF_039769035.1 Pacificibacter sp. | reverse complement strand
GTCTGTCTCATCTTCCACTCCTTGGTGGTTACGATGAGCCAGAAACACTCTCTTAGCAAATACGACTATTGGGACCCATAGGCGCTGACGTCAGACAGGTACAGGTCGTGCCTGCACTCGAGAAAATCGAAGCGCTGAAGCTGTTCGTGCTGAACTTGGGGCACACGTTTTTGACGGACCGTTGGCTCAAATCGCAGGGTGGCGATGATGTTTTGGTGCGTAACCTGATGGATGACGCAGCAGAATTGGCCAGCCTCAAAGCTGTGCTTACGACAGAAGTGCGTCCGGCCTTTGTCGCTGCCGAGCTGGCCGATGAATTCGACGCCTATATAGAGGCAACGATTGAGCGATTTGCGAACCCGTATTTGGACCACCGGATCGCCGATATAGCACAGAACCACAGCCAAAAGGTTGAGCGCCGGATTGCCGCGGCTTTGGAGTGGGCGCGCGAGGTTGGTGACTTGACAGAGAAGCCTATTCTCTCTGAGATTGTGGCAAGCAATGTGAAAGCCGCAATTTGATCCTGAAAACGAATAAGGTCGGCAAGACCGACGTGTCTGTCACGCCATTGTCCTTGGGCGGTAGCGCCTTTGGCAATATGGGCGGCGAGGTCAGTGACACAGCTGTGAAAGATGTGATCGAACATGCTTGGTCCGCCGGCATTCGATACTTTGACACCGCGCCACATTACGGTCGTGGATTGTCTGAGCAGCGCATGGGGGCGGTGCTGAAACACAAGCCTCGTGACGCATTCGTTTTGTCGTCCAAAGTCGGGCGGGTGTTGTCGCCCGGTGTGCAGGTCGCTGAGGCTGACGGGTATATCAATCCGTTGCCCAATGCGGTGCGCTACGATTACTCGGCCGATGGGGTCATGGAGAGCTTCGAGACCAGTTGTGAACGCATTGGGACATCGCGGATTGATATTGTCTTTGCCCACGACATTGGCAGCTACACCCATCCAGACCCACAGGTCGCTGCACGCCATTTGGATGATCTTTTGGGGTCAGGCATCGGCGCGTTGCGCAAGCTCAAGCAGGATGGTCGTATCGGGGCCATTGGTCTGGGTGTGAATGAAAGCCAAATCTGTATCGACGTGATGCAACACGAAGTCTTGGACGTCATTTTGTTGGCAGGGCGTTTGACGCTTTTGGACAGGCAGGCAGAAGGCGGATTGCTGGACGCCTGCGCCAAACACGGCACAAGCCTTGTGATGGCGGGCATTTACAATTCGGGTATTTTGGCGACGGGCCCAAAGCCTGGCGCATGGTTCGATTATGCGCCTGCGTCGCAAGGCATTCTGGACCGCGTGGCTGTTTTGGAGCAACAGGCCAAAGCTGTGGGGCTAACGTTGGCAGAAGCGGCCCTGCAATTTGCCTTGCACCACCCCGCTGCCTGCACTGTGATGCTTGGAACTGGCGAGGCTGATTTGCTTCAGCGTAATCTGGACACTGCCAATATGACGTTGTCTGACGCGGCCAAGGCCTTTGTTACCACTTAACTTTTATCACCACTTAATCTGTGTGCCCGTTGGTCTTAAGCGAATTCACCAAGGTGCGCTTGGATGTGCTGAGGTGGTTTTGTGCAGCTTGGGTCGCGGCCGCAAGGTCGCGGCTGCGCAATGCACGAATGTATTCCAGATGCTCGCCAATGGCAGCCGTATTGCGCAGTTTTTCGTCGGCTTTGTTCCACTGGAAATGATAGTGAAACACCAGTGAAATGACCTTTTGAAACTCGGCGACAAAGCGGTTGTTGACGATGCTATTGATGGCCATATGAAATTTTTCGTCGAGCTTCGAGAAATCATGATAGGCGGTTTCAATGCTTTGCAAGAGATCTAGATGCTCTTGCTCCAACACCTCGAGCTGGTTCCAAATATCATGATCTTCGGGCAGAGCGATCAATTGCTTCACCGCGTTAAGTTCCAACAGGTTGCGAAAGTCCGACAGCTCAATTGCGTAATCAAGGGTGAAGCCGTGAAGCACCCAGCCTCCGCGCGCGCGGCGCTCGACAATGCCAAAGCGGCTGAGCGACGATAGGAATTCTTGCAAGGTGTGCGGGGCGACAGAAAAATGTTGAGACAGCTGTGCAACATTTAGGACTTCGCCCGCAGGCACATCCATCCGCAAAACCCATTCCAAGAACTGGCTTTCCAATTCTTCAATGCCCAACAACGTGGCGCGGGTTTCAAGAAGGTCATCTTTGGTAGGGCGGCGCATCAACAGTTTTTGACGCGCATTTATGGAAATGAGCGCTTGGTCTTTGAACCGCTCAAGGATGCTACGCACAACTGTTCGGCTGACGCCCAATGTGGATGCCATGGCGTTTTCAGAAGGCAGTTCGTCGCCGATTTCCATTCTTTTACAAACAGCTATCATTTTGTTGTGGGCTTCGATGAACCGCTCATTTGTACGCGCCAATTGTGTTTGTCCTTTGGGAGTGATCGGTCGTGGCCACTATAGATTGTTTTTTAGAATTGTTCAAAAATAATTAAAAACATTTGACAGTTCGGCAGGGGCGGATCAATTTGTTTATTATTATTAAAGACCGCGTGTATCTTTTGGGGGGATATACAAATGAGCGACGAAATGATTGAGGCAGGTGTTGTTGTCGAGCCTGGTGTTTTTGCGGTGCAAAGCCGTCCAAAGCCAACGGATGTCCCTGAAGGCTGGGTATTGATCGACATTCTGGCCGTGGGGCTTTGCGGCACGGACTATCACATTCTTGAAGGCAAACACCCTTATCTCAATTATCCGCGTGTGATCGGCCACGAACTTAGCGCGCGTGTGGTGGCGGATGGCAATGGTTTCAAAGCGGGCGATTTGGTCGTGGTGAATCCATACCTCGCCTGTGGGACCTGTCGCGCTTGCCAGCGTGCGAAACCAAATTGTTGCTACAATATCGAGGTTCTGGGCGTGCACCGTGATGGTGGCCTGACACCGCAGATCGCTGTACCGAAACAAAACCTTTACCCCGCTGACGGCCTAGAGCCGATCGAAGCCGCGATGGTCGAATTTCTGGCCATTGGCGCCCATGCGGTCAACCGACCCGAAGTCGGCCAAGGCGACCGCGTTTTGGTCACGGGCGTCGGACCAATTGGCATCGGTGCAGCCCTGTTTGCACGCTTGAGAGGGGCGGAAGTTTCTTTGCTGGATCTCAGCCCAGAACGCCTGAAAATGGCAGCGGATAAATTCGGGTTTACCTCTGGATTTGACAGCGTCGATGCCGCGATCGCGGCCACGGACGGCGAAGGCTTTGACACCGTTTTTGATGCCACAGGGCATCCAGCCGCTATTCACGCGGGGTTTGCCGCTATTGCGCACGGTGGGACATATGTTTTGGTCAGCGTGGTCAAAGACGACATCACCTTTAGCGATCCAGAGTTCCATAAACGCGAAATGCGCCTGATCGGCAGTCGCAACGCGCTTAAGGCTGATTTCGACTGGGTCATGTCCGCCTTCCGCGATGGCTTAATTTCCTCAGAGGCGCTGTGTTCAAGCTTGCTGTCACTGGATGAACTTTCTGAGCGCTTCAGTGATCTCGCCGCGGATCGCGCTGATCTGATCAAGGTCATTGTAAAGGTGCAAGACTGACCAATGTTGCAATGAATGACTGTGTTGGGCTGGCGGTGCGCGTGCAGATGTGACTGCGCGCGGCATCGAGCCCCCCCCCACGCTTGTTGGCGCAACGCCATCAATGATGGCCTTTAGCCGAAGCGGTAGTTTGACACCGTAATTGGCATGCCGACATTGCCTTCATCATGATAGATGCGCGTCGCGGGCTCGTTTTCTGCGGCGCCAAGGGCGACGAACAAAGGCACCAAGTGATCTTCGTTCTGGTGGCAAATACGCGCAGAGGGGGCGGTTTCCCAATTGATGATCGCATCGCGCCGTTCGCTGGGCGCTGCCATCATCGCGTCGAACAACCACGCATCAAACTGCGCAGACGGCGCTTCTCCACCACCGCGAATAAGGCGAAGATTGTGAAAGCTTAGGCCTGAGCCGACGATCATAATGCCTTCGTCGCGCAAGGGGGCGAGGGCGCGTCCAATGGCAATGTGGTCCGCAGGATCATAGGATTTCAGCAACGAGATCTGCAGCAAGGGCACGTTGGCCTCGGGGTACATCACCTCCATCACGGAAAACGTGCCGTGATCAAACCCGCGATTGGGATCAAGCTTGGATTTGATGCCCGCTTCGGTCAACAAATCGCTGATACGCGCAGCCACGTCCGGCGCACCGGGCGCATCATAGGTGATGCTGTAGGTTTCTGGTGGAAAGCCGGAATAGTCATAGACCATCGGCGGCTTTGGGGAACTCATGATTGCGACGTCTTGCTCTTCCCAGTGACCTGAAATCATCAAGATGGCTTTGGGCGTTTCACCGTGATCGGCGACCATCTGTTTCAGCGAGGCTTCGAGCGAAGCGAACATGGCGCGCATGTCGGGAATCCAAGGCCATGGACCGCCGCCGTGAGAAATAAAGTAAGTTGGCAGTGTACGTGTCATGCTGTGCCTCGTTTGCGCTGGGGTGCTTTGGCCCAAAGATAGTCAGACCGCGCAGGAAAAGCTATGTTGCGTGCCGCGAAGGTTCTGTGCGTGGTTGCTGAGCTCGCAGGTTGCACTTGATGGCGCGCTGGGCGTCAAAGTTGGCTTTGCAGCGATTGCCGAACATGCAAAGGTGCTGGCATGGCGCGTTCTGCACACATAGATCTCCCGGCTTGTTTCAATCAGGCCAAACCTCTGACGGCGGATGTTCGGTTCATCGCCGTTGATGTCGAAACGGCCAGTTATGAGATTGCGAGCATTTGCCAGATTGGCCTTGCTGTCGTTGGGTTTGACGGCTCCATTGCGACCCATAGTGTTTATGTCGATCCTTGCGTTCCGTTCGCAGCTGGAAACACACGCTTGCATGGGATCGATGCGCACACCGTGCGTGGGGCCCCGTTTTTCGAAGACCTCTTGCCAGAGTTGCGTCAGGCGCTTGAAGCCTATCCTCTTGTGCAGCACAGCCGCTACGACGAAAAAGCGTTCGATGCGGCGTGTCTGCGTGCTGACATGCCAGCGTTAAAATCGGTTTGGTCCGACAGCGTTGCGATTGCGCGCAAAGCTTGGCCAGAATTGCGCGGCAATGGCGGGCACGGTCTGGCCAATCTGAAAAAGGTTCTGGGGCTTCAATTTCGCCACCATGACGCGGGCGAAGACGCGCGTGCCGCAGCCCAAGTCACACTGGCTGCTGAGGTGGCGATGGGGCAAAAAATCAAGTTTGCGCAGATCTCGCGGCAGATGGCGTTTGAATTTTAGGGAAGCACAACAAGGTGAGGGGGCATCGGCGCGGGTGTCGCTTAGGCCATGTCCTGCGTCTCATCCAGTTCGCGCTCCAAGAACCGCTCAAAGCCTTCTAAGTCCAAGGCTTCAAACTGACCAAACCCTTGCATCCAAATGGACGACGCACGCATCGCATCGGGTTGCAACTTGCACCACTTCACACGCCCACGCTTTTCTTGCGCAATCAGCCCTGCGCGCATCAAAATCGTCAGGTGCTTGCTGATTGCAGCCAAAGACATCTCGAAGGGTTCAGCCACATCCGTCACAGCCATATCGTCTTCCAGCAGCATCTCAAGGATCGCGCGACGGGTTGGGTCGGCGAGGGCTGCAAAGATAAGGTCAATGGATTTCGCGTTCTGAGCCTGTGTCATACCAATGAGAGTTACGGGCGGTATCGCGTTTGGTCAACCATTTGGTTGAATATAGGTGATCTGCGTTGCAAGGGCTTGAAAACGGTCATTGGCACGCAGGTGAGGGGTGCGACACATTGCGCGCGTCTGTTTTTATCATTTTAAATCAATGTATTGGTGCAATTGCGAAAAGGGCAAATCCCGCGTTGACTCTGAGCGACCCTCCGCCTAGTTTGCCGCCAACTGCCAAAGGGGCCTTGAATGACGACCGACCCGCACGACCCAAAGCGATTGAAAGCATTGGATGAGCGGATTGCGAGTTTGAAAAAGGCGCAAGAGCCCACAAGCTCCCGCGGCGAAGAACACTTTTCTCAGGCCAATATGGCATGGCGGATGGTGATAGAATTGGTTGCCGGTCTTATGATCGGTTTCGGCATGGGAT
>NZ_JBDMZG010000064.1:0-12362 GCF_039769035.1 Pacificibacter sp. | reverse complement strand
TGGCAAAGCCCGCGCCGGTGCACACCCGTGCCCCCGACGAAAATGGAATATAGGCGTCGCGCAAACATTGTTTGCCGTTGTCGGTCTTGAACCTGTCAGGGTCAAAAGCGTCTGGATCATCCCAAAACCGCTCATGGCGCTGCACATGCCACGGCGACAGTACGATTTGACTGCCCACAGGCACATCACGCTCACGAAACCGCTCTGGGCAGGTCGTCTCACGCACCATCATCGGCACAGGCGGATAGAGCCGCAGCGTCTCGCGAAACACATCCTTGGTGTAACGCAGCTTGGACAGGCTTGAGAACGTCGGATCATCGCCAAAGGCCTGCCCTTCTGCGGCCACTTTATCTTGCACCTCAGGGTTCGCGGCCAAAAGCCACAATCCCCACGCTAAAGCTGACGCCGATGTTTCATGCCCAGCAAGGAAAAAGATCGCCACTTGGTCGACCATTTCCTCTGCTGTAAACGTCTCGCCCGTTTCCGGATCGGGCGTGGTCATGATCTTTGTCGCCAAATCGTCGGGCGCTGTGCCCGCTTTGATCTCAGCCATGCGCGCGTCCGTCAGCTTGCGGATCAGCGCACGAATGGTCTGTGCGGTGTCTTTGGTGCGTTTGCGATGAAACCGCGGCATCCATTTGGGCAGCGGAATAAAGGCAGCTATGTTTAAAATCGGCTGTTCGCGTTGGTGATCTTGAAACTGGGCAAAGACATCACGGGCGATCTCATGCTCAATCGGGATCGAAAACAGCGTGCGAAAAATCACGTCAGCGGCAGCATGTGAAGTCTGCGGCTCGATATCAATCGGGCCTTGCACGCCGTCAAGCCGCGCAACGGCGGACTGAGCAGACGCCACCATCGCCTCGAATGTGTCACGCAAACGCCCGCCTTCAAACGCGGGATCAATGATGCGACGCTGGCGTTTCCACGCTTCGCCATTGGTCAAAAACACCGACCCCTCGCCCAACAGCGGCTTCAACCCTTCGGCAATGCGGCCAGATTTGGGAAAATCCATTGGCCGCTCATTGAGCACCCGTTTGATTAAATCCGGCTGATTGACCAAGTAACTGCGGAAAAACGGCGTGCGAAATTCGGCCATCCACGCGCGGTACAGCTTGGCAGGCTGCGCAGACAGAATGTCTTTGCGAAACAGTTTGACGTAATTCAGCAAACTGGTTTTCTCAGGCCGCGCGGTGGGTTTTGGCGGTATCATAAGGCCATCTCGGTATATTTATTTGCAGGCGTATCAATGCGGCTTGGCGTAGGCGCCTGATCTGCAAAGCGATCGCTAAGTCTTTGAGGACCAGCGGTAATTTGAAAGTAATCATACCCCAAAGGCTGATCAAACGCACATAGATATTGGAAGTGCAGTCGGAAGAACCGATGTTTCAAGGTGGCGCGCAACTCTGGCGACAAGGACTGGGTAAAGGCCGCAGAAATCACCAAGGGCCAGCGCTGGTTCTGCGGCGCCACACCGGACACTTTGACCGGATCACACAGCGCAAAAGAACACGGATCACCAGGTGCCGTGACATCAAGCCAAAACAGCTCATCACGGGCAGAAAGATAGGCCAAATCGCGGCGCAGGACTTTGGCGTCTGGCAAATAGCTGACCATTGGCACCACCTGCCCCAAAGACAAAAACGCGAGCTTTGGGCCAGCCTCAGGCACCTGCCCCGCGCGGATCAAATTGGCCAAGACAGACACGCCCAAATGCGCGCCGGACGAATGGCCAACCACCAAAACCTCGTCCCAATCTTGCAGCAAAGCTTCGGCGATATCAGCTTGAAAGCTCTCCAAGCGCGCAAGCAACTCAGGCGGTTCAGCCCCGCGCCAACGCGCGGAATAGCCGTAATCATGCATCAGATAATAGGCGAAAAACTTACCATCTTGCTTTTTAAACCAGCGCAACACGCCATAGGCCAAAGCAACCGAGGCCAGTCCTGCGCCAAGCTGAAACAGCGCTGTGTTCGACATCAGACCCAGCACAGAAAACAGCACCGCGCCCAGTCCGATTGCCACCAACAGCTGCACCAGCAAAATTGCCACGGGATACAAAGCTGCCAAAACAGGCCCGCGGCGCAGCTTCATCAACGCGCCCAAAGCGCCTGTTGAAATGTAAATCCACGCGGTGCGGATCAAGATCAGATAGGTTTGGAAAATGCCGACATCCATGCTCGATTGCACGATGTCAGACCAGACCAGCACATCTATTTCGCTGTGGGTCTCGGTGGCATCAATCAGGCTGTCCACGGACCAGCCAAAGCGCGCGCCGGATTTGGGCGACAGAGACAGCGAAAAGCCAGATATTTCGCCCTGTTTCGCGCCCTCTTTGCGGTACAATTCGCGATACCTGCGCGGTGGAATCGGGTCATAGCCAGGGATGTAAAACACCCGCCGACGCCGCACTTCACCGCTTGTTTGTGTCATTCGTGTCATCCGCTACTGAAAGGCCACACCAGACCATCATGTTAGCGCATGTTTTAAGATTGCGTAAGCGATATCAACCCAATGCGCTCATCGCGGGGAATGTCTCAAGCAACCAATAGCTGAACCGTGAAAAGGCACCGGTCAAAAGCATAAGCCCAACAAAGACCAGCAAGGCCCCCATAAGCTTTTCGATCAGCCCCATGTGGCGTTTCAAACGGTTCATCACCGATATTGCTCGGGTGATAAAGATCGCAGACAACAAGAACGGAACGCCAAGCCCCATGGCGTAAACGCCCAACAAAGCCGTGCCGCGTGTCACAGAACCTTCAGTGGCGGCAATCGACAAGATCGCGCCCAACTGAGGCCCGATGCAGGGCGTCCAACCAAAAGCGAAGGCCAGCCCCAAAACATAAGCGCCAAAGGCCGATCCGCCTTGGTCGCCTGCGTCCAGCCGTGCCTCACGGTCCAAAATTGGAATGCGGAAAACTGATAGGAAATGCAGGCCCAGAATGATGATCACCACGCCGGAGATGCGGCTGAGCAGCACTTGGTTTTGCAAGAAAAACCCACCCAAAAAGGATGCCGTGAACCCGAGGAATAAGAACACCGTCGATAGGCCAAGCACGAACATCAACGCCGGCACGATGGCTTTGCGTGGTGCGCGTTCATCTGTCAGCTCACCCATGGAAATGCCAGACATATACGCCAAATATGGCGGCACGATCGGCAGCACGCACGGGCTGACGAACGAGGCAATCCCCGCCGCGAGTGCGACGAACATGGCGGACACAAGCCCTGCATCAAAGATATCGATTCCAAACATGCTTGTTGTCATGCCACGCGCGCGCCGCGAAGAAAAGCGACGGCTGGTCGCGGCTGGTCACAATCATGTGGGGCAGCGTAACAAAGACGCGCTGTTAAGGCATATTCAAGGCATGAAAAAGGCGGCCTGACTGAACAGGCCGCCCTAAAATGTGTGTAATGTCTATGACTTAGCTGCCCAAGTTCCACCAACCCTTGCGTTTGGGCTTGGCGGCGTCTTCTGGGGCTGCGTCAACCTGTGCGGCTGCGGGTGCAGGCGCTGGTTCGGCAACAGCTTCAACCGCCGCCTCAACGACTGGCGCTTCAGCAACGACAGTCTCAGCAACAGGCGCCGCTTCAGCGGGTGCCTCAGCCACGACAGTGTCGACAACCTCCTGTGCAGGGGCCACAGCAGCCGCAGCTTTCGCTGCCTTATCCGCTTCGATCTCTGCCTTGGTGCGGCGTTTGCGGCGTGCAGGCTTGGGCTTTTCGGCCACTTCACCTTCTGGTGCAGCAGCTTCAGCTTCCGCAGGTGCCTCAACAGTGTCCGCATCGGCCTTTTTACGACGGCTGCGCGTGCGTTTTGGCTTTTCTTCCGCGACAGGAGCGTCTGGAGCATCTGCTTCAGCAGTCACCTCGGCCTCGCCTTCGACTGCGGCAGGTGCCTCTTCGCTGGCAGCATCAGACTTTTTACGACGGGTGCGTTTGCGCTTTGGTTTTTCCGCAGGCGCGTCACCATCCACACCCTCAGCAGGTGCTTCAGAAACCGCCGCTTCAGCAGCATCCGCAGACGCAGCTGCGTCAGTTTCTGCGTCAGTCGCCTCTACAGCATCAGCGGCCTTGCGACCACGGCCACGGCGCGACCGTGTGCGTTTGGGTTTGGTCTCTTCCGCTTCAGCATCAACAGGGGGTTCATCCCCTTCAGGTGATGCGGCTGCTTCAGATGCTTCGCCATTTTCAGACGCATCAGATCCGTTTTCTTCCGCAGATTGACCCTCGACAGCGTCACCGGATTTACGGCGACGGCGACGGCGGCGGCGGCGTTTTTTCGGTTGACCTTCGTCCCCTTCCGCATCAGGTGCAGCGCCATCTGTTGCCTCAGCTTCAACAACAGCTTCGGCTTCAACAACCTCTTCATCGATTTCGTCCATCAGGGCAGCTGAGGCAGAAATCACATCGCTGGACACTTCTTGGATCACACGGGTCGCGGTTTTGAATTTCTCGATTGAGAAGTCTGGCGAAATCAGATGTGGGTCCGCTTCCATGCGCACGGCCATGCCGTAACGCGCTTCGATTTGAGCAATCTTTTCACGCTTCATGTTCATCAAGTAGTTGATGATCGCAACAGGCGCTTTGAGCAGAACTTCTTTCGAACGACGACGTGTGCCCTCTTCTTCAAGCTGGCGCAAAATGGTCAAGGCCATGTTGTCGTCAGAACGGATAAGACCCGTGCCGTGACAGATATGACATGGCTGCGTGGTCGCCTCGAGCATGCCCGGACGCAGACGCTGGCGTGACATTTCCATCAGGCCAAAGCTTGAGATACGGCCCACCTGAATGCGGGCGCGGTCGGTTTTGAGCTTGTCTTTCAGGCGCTTTTCAACGGCTGTGTTGTTGCGGCGCTCTTCCATGTCGATGAAATCGATCACGATCAAGCCAGCAAGGTCACGCAAGCGCGCTTGACGCGCCACTTCTTCGGCGGCCTCAAGGTTGGTTTTCAGCGCAGTGTCTTCGATGGAGCCTTCTTTGGTGGAACGCCCAGAGTTCACGTCGACAGAGACCAAAGCCTCAGTCAATTCGATCACGATGTAGCCACCGGATTTCAACTGAACCGTTGGGTTAAACATCGAGCCGAGGTAGCTTTCGACCTGAAAACGCGCAAACAGCGGCAGGTTTTCGCGGTAATGCGTGACGTTTTTCGCATGCGTTGGCATAATCATCTGCATGAAGTCTTTAGCAGTGCGGTAGCCAGCAGTGCCTTCAACAATCACTTCATCGATATCTTTAGAGTAGAGATCGCGGATGGAGCGTTTGATCAAATCGCCTTCTTCGTAGATTTTCGCAGGCGCCACAGATTTGAGTGTCAGCTCGCGGATTTGTTCCCACATACGCTTAAGGTAGTCGTAATCGCGCTTGATCTCGGTCGCAGTGCGCTGTGATCCGGCGGTGCGCACGATAAGGCCAGCGCCTTGTGGCACGTCCATATCATTGGCGATTTCTTTAAGCTTCTTGCGGTCGGCGATATTGGTGATCTTGCGTGAAATGCCACCACCGCGTGCAGTGTTTGGCATCAAAACGCAGTAGCGACCGGCCAATGACAAGTATGTTGTCAGGGCAGCGCCTTTGTTGCCACGCTCTTCTTTCACCACTTGGATCAACAAGATTTGGCGAACTTTGATCACTTCTTGAATTTTGTAACGACGTGCGCGTGATTTGCGCACCGGACGGACACGCTCTTGTTCTTCGTCTTCTGCGTCGTCTTGAGCGGCCTCATCAGCAGTTTCAGCCTCTGTCGTCGCAGGCGCAGCTTCGTCTGTTGTTTGCTCAGCCGTCTCTGCTGCAGCTTCAGTCGGCGCAGCTTCGCCTTCTTCAGGTGCAGTCTCTTCAGATACAGTCTCGTCAGATGGCGCGTCTTGAGCCGCAGCTTCAACAGCAGGAGTTTCCTCTGCAGCAGGCGCATCCGCATCTGTTGCAGCCTCAGCAACAACGGCCGCGTCTTCATCAGCGGCTTGCGCGTCAACAGAAGCATCATCGTCATCTGTTGGCTCTTCAACAGGCGTGTCGCGCACAGTGAAGGCAGGCGATGTGCCCTCTTCAACCGCAGGCATGCCTTCGATCAACGCATCGGCTGCATTGATTTCCGGCTCGATCACATCCATGCCAGACGCAGACGCGGGTGCTGTCTCAACGTCTGCCGTTGCTACCGCATCAGCGGAAACATTCATTTCGGCTTGGCTGCGCGAACGAGACCGCGTGCGGCGGCGGGTGCGTTTGGGTTTTTCGTCTTCCTCGTCTTGCGCTTTTGCGTGGGCCAATTCTTCGGCCATAAGCGCTTCACGGTCAGCAACCGGAATTTGGTAATAGTCAGGGTGAATTTCTGAAAACGCCAAAAACCCGTGACGGTTTCCGCCGTAGTCAACAAACGCCGCCTGAAGCGATGGTTCGACCCGTGTTACTTTTGCGAGGTAAATGTTGCCAGCGAGCTGACGTTTGTTTTCGGATTCAAAGTCAAATTCCTCGACCTTGTTTCCGTCGACCACCACAACGCGGGTCTCTTCCGCGTGGGTGGCATCGATAAGCATCTTTTTAGCCATTGTAATCTTTCGACACCCGCAATCGGCCCGTCCCTTAAAAAGGTGGGCGAGCGAAATTGGGGGTGATTGTTGGGGGCGATGGCAGACGCGGGCAAAGGAGCGGGGGCGCTAGCGCCCTCATTCAACTCGATTTTTGCCTCTGCGCGTTGCATCGCGTTTCTTTCTTGGTGCCTATCAAACAAAAAGTTGCGGCAGCCATTCATAAAAACCCTGAGCCGAAGTACGGACTTTTGGGCGTTGCTCTGCCGCGCGGTTTTGTCATGCCTGCGGCGTTATCGGTCTGCTATCCAAGCGGGCGGCACATCAACTTTGGTGCCCTCTCCAACGCTCGTTTGCAGCGAATTTGTCAAAGCAATCTGCCGACAACACCGTCGTTGGCAAAACTGCATCCCTTATCAGTAGTCGGCACGCTAGGCGAATACAACATCGAATTTCATCCACAGGTTGGATTGGTCATATTTCTCAAGGGATTTGACCAAAAGTGCCCCAACGAGACCGCGCCATTTGGATCACATGCCTCACGCAACATCACGACACCGCACCGCGCCAGCAGCCGCACGGCAGTACCTGTGCCGCAAGCTGCGCCACGCGAGATGCTGCCATAAATCCCGAAGCTCTCACACGATTGCGGTGTAAATTCTGCCTAATCGAAACCGCGGGCAAACACAGGGCTGACCATCGCCACGGCCTCTTTCAAATTGCGCGCTACCATTTGGCCCAAATCTGGCAAAGGCACATCGGGGCGCAAATCTGGGATCTGCACAGCGCGGCACCCTGCCCGCATGGCAGCCGTGATGCCTGTGTCGCTGTCTTCAAAGGCCGCGCAGTCTTTTGGATCAAGTCCCAAGGCTGCAGCGCCTTGCAAATACGGCGCAGGATCGGGCTTGTTGGCCGTGACTTCATCGCCCGCAATCACCGCCACAAAATGCTGCAAAATTGCTGCGCGCTTCAATTCATGCTGCGCAGCATCGCGCAAGGTCGATGTCACAACCGCCATCCGCATTCCCGACGCTGACAGCCCCTCAATCACCTCACGCACATAAGGGCGCAGAGGCACATCCGCCTGCATCAACGCCTGTTTTTGCGCGTTCCATTCTGCGCCGAAACGCATGACATCAGCGCGCCCCGCAAGATAGGCTTCGGCCTTGGCCGCGTTCACCTTTTGCGACCCGCCAATCAGCGATAAAAAAAACGGCTCCGCTTCGACGCGCGCAATTCCGTAGCCCTCACAGACCGTCAAAAACGCCTGCAACCCCACGCGTTCGGTGTCCAAAAGCAACCCGTCCATATCGAACAGATAGCCCTTTGGTGCAGGGTTAAAATTCAAATCATCCAAGGTAATCAGACCTTTGCAGGCTGTATTTCGCCATTTTCTCGTTCAAAGTCCGACGCGGCAAGCACAGCTCATCCATCACCGACACGATAGAACCCTTGTGACGGCGCATAGTGTTGTCGATCAACATCCGCTCAAAAGCTTCCACATATTCTTTCAAAGGCTTGCCTTCGGTGGTCATGGTTTGATGCTCGGTTTCATCGCCTTCCGACAACAACAACGACGCAATCGTACCCGATCCACGACGGTTTTGCAGCGCAGCCCGTTCGGCCACGTTGGTCAACTGGCGAATATTGCCAGGCCACGGTGCTTGCAAAAGCTGCGCCGCTTCTTGCGCAGAAATTTCGCGGGTCTCGCAGCCGTATTCTTCCGAAAATTGCTGCGACAATTGCGTGAACAACAGCAAGATATCTTCGCCGCGCGCACGCAGCGGTGGCAGGGTAATCTTCATCGCGGCCAATCGGAAATACAGATCAGGGCGCAGCTCGCTTTCGCAGGTCTTGCCCTGCTCTTGCAGGTTACAAATCGCGATCACACGGGTCTCGGGCGGCGTGCCTTGATCGTTCATCCAAGACGACAAACGCGCCTGCAAATCGGACGGCAAGGCCTCGATATCTTCCAAGACCAAAGTGCCGCCACGCGCCTCTTCCACCAATGGCACAATCTGCCCGTCAGGATCAGGCCCAAACAAGCGCTTGGCCAATTCATGCTCTTCGCGCCCCGCGCAAGAAAACGTCACGAACTTCTTCGACGCGCGCGCGCCAACGGCATGCAGCGCATGGGCCACAAGCGTTTTGCCCGTGCCGGTTTCACCATCGATCAACACGTGCCCATCAGCTTGGCCCAAATCCAAAATGTCTTCGCGCAGACGCTCCATCACTGGCGAGGCCCCGATGAGCTTTTTCATCAAGCCAGTGCCATCAGACAGCTCACGCCGCAACGCGCGGTTATCAAGCGTCAAACGCCGCGCCGTCGTGGCCTTTTTAGCAAGCTCTGTCATGCGATCAGGGTTGAACGGCTTTTCCAAGAAATCAAACGCACCCACGCGCATGGCCTCAACCGCCATGGGCACATCGCCGTGCCCCGTGATCATGATCACCGGCAGGCCAGAATCCACAGACATCAATTTGCGCAAGAACTGCATCCCGTCCATGCCCGGCATCTTGATGTCCGAAATGATCGCGCCTGGGTAATCAGGCCCCAAAGCCTTGAGCGCCTCTTCAGCGCTGGCAAAGGTTTCGGTGTCAAATCCGGACAACGCCAGCCATTGGCTGATCGATTGGCGCATATCTTGTTCGTCATCAACAATTGCGATCTTCATTGCAGTGGCCATGAAACGCGGTCTCCTCGTCATACACAACTGAAGGACTTCAGTTGCTCTACTGTCTGGCACCAGCCAGTCTAATTATCAAATGCGCCTATTGCGCAGCCGTTAGGCTCTCTTGAGATATAGGAAGCATCATTTCAAATTCAGCCCCCCCGTCACTCCAGTTACGCGCCGTTAAACGCCCTCCCAACTCGTTGACGATCCCCGATGAAATGGCAAGCCCCAAGCCAACCCCGTCACCGGGCGCCTTGGTGGTGTAAAATGGCTCAAACAACGTTTCGAGATCCTCGATCCCTGCCCCGTTGTCGCGCACCAAAACCGTGGCCTCTTCGCCGCCGGCCACCAAAATATCGATCTGCGGATCGGCCACATTTTTGGAGGCGTCAAACGCATTGCGAAGCAGGTTCACAAGCACCTGTTCCAAGCGCACGCGATCGCCTTGCACCATCACCGGTTCGGGCGGCAAGGTGCGCTTGATCTCAACCGATCTTTGGCGCATTTGCGGCTCCATCATCGACAAGGCCGAGGCCACACAATCCCTTATATCTATGGGTTCTAGCTGATCTGAACCCTTGCGCGCATAGGATTTCAACTGCCGCGTGATGGCCCCCATCCGGTCAATCAAATCATCGATGCGCCCAAAGGATGCCAAGGCCTCATCGGGGCGCTTGCGTTGCAGCAAAAGCTTGGCCCCCGCCAGATAGGTTTTCATCGCCGCCAGCGGCTGGTTCAACTCATGCGACACCGCCGCCGACATCTCGCCAAGCACCGCCAATTTCGATGATTGCAGAAGCGTTTGTTCGGCCACTTCAAGGCTGCGTTCGGCGCGTTTGCGTTCGGCGATTTCCCGCTGGAGCGCGGCGTTCAATTGGCGAAGCCCTGCCGATTCCCGTTGGAAAAGCCCCGCGCGCGACACCGCTCGGCGGGAGCTCAGATAAAACCCGACCGCCAAAAGGATGGCAAAGCCCATGATTTCAAACGCCAAAAACGCGTTCACGCGGTCGCGCACAGAACTGTAAGTGGTGAACGACGTCATGCGCCAGCCGCGAAATGGAATGCGGTTTTCAAGCCGCATCACCGCCTCGCCGCCCAAATAGGCCTCTGCGGGGGTAGCGCTCCAATCGGCGGTCACGCGAAAAGCGCGCTCGATCGCTGTGGGCGCATCGGTCACGGACAAGGCCTCGTCTTCGGTCTTGGACCGCCAGCGCGGTTCCGTCGACAAAATGATCTGCCCGTCAGCATTGGTCACGATCACCGCGTCCGAAATGCCC
The DNA here is from genome assembly GCF_039769035.1 of Pacificibacter sp. Classification (NCBI taxonomy): domain Bacteria; kingdom Pseudomonadati; phylum Pseudomonadota; class Alphaproteobacteria; order Rhodobacterales; family Roseobacteraceae; genus Pacificibacter; species Pacificibacter sp. The sequence goes on along the minus strand of NZ_JBDMZG010000064.1, from coordinate 1,886 downwards.
GACCAGCTTTGTTCAAACTTTGCCAAATCCACCTGCACAACAATCACACCCGCCAAGGCGTCATTCACTTCGATCTTGCGACTGTAGGTGAACAGATAGCCGCCGCTTTCACGCTGGGTGGTGTTGAAAATCGTGTCGTTGGAGCGCAATGCGTCGATAAAACTGGGTTCTTGGCGCTGATTGGTGCCAAGCAAGAACCGGTCTGTCGCGGCCACAACCCGCCCGCCTTCATCCAACAGCAAAATCGCCGCAGCGCCGATTTCTTCGACGTAGGAAATCAAGTGTTGCGAGGTCTGCGCGTAGTCATCCGTGTTCAACGCCGAGACCAGCACCGGATCGCGCGCCAGCAAAATCGGCACAATCGAGGTGCGCTGCAATTCCGACAACAGGTTCCCCGAATACAAAGCCTGACGCACTTCAGCACGGTTTCGGGTCAAAATCGTATAGCGCTCGGTCAAAAACAGGTTCGTCACCCAAATCACCACAAAGGCAACCACCACAAAGGCCACAAGCGAAATCCGCCCACCCCAAGTGAGCGTCCGTGGGCGCGGCTGGGATGGTGTGGTGACAGGAACAGAACGATCAGGCATGGTCACAAGGTACGCTGGCGCGAAGGCGCCCTCAAGCAAAGATACGGTTTTCTCAGGGGCTTACGCGGAATTAAGCTTACGCCGCCGCCCCAAACACAAAAAACGCCCTCAAATTGAAGGCGTTTTCTAAAGTCGTTCTCAATGTCAAAAGCCTGCGCTTAGGCTGGCACAACCGCCGACACGAGCGATGTGAAAAAGCCTTTGCCGTCTTCATTGCCATGGGCTGCTTCTGCAGCACGCTCTGGGTGTGGCATCATGCCAAGCACGCGGCGGTTCGCAGACAAGATGCCTGCAATATCGCGCGCAGAGCCGTTTGGATTGTCGCCGTAACGGAACGCCACGCGATCCTCAGCCTCAAGCATATCCAAAGTGGAGGCATCAGCCGTGAAGTTGCCATCGTGGTGCGCAATCGGCACGCCAATGGTCTGACCCTTGGTGTAGTCCGATGTGTAGGCACTGTCTGTGGTTGCAACAGTCAAAGGCGTTGTCTTACAAATGTATTTCAAACCAGCGTTGCGCAGCAAAGCACCAGGCAAAAGCCCCGCTTCGGTCAAAACCTGAAAGCCGTTGCAAATACCGAAGGCATAGCCGCCGCGTTCCACGTGCGCTTTAAGCGCTTGGGTGATCGGTGAATTGGCCGCAATCGCGCCACAGCGCAGGTAATCGCCGTACGAAAAGCCACCCGGTACAGCCACAACATCCAAGCCATCAGGCAAAGAGGTTTCTTTGTGCCACACCATCGTGACATCCGCGCCCACATTGCGCAGGGCCACAGCCATGTCGCGGTCACAGTTCGAGCCAGGAAATTGCAATACGGCGGCTTTCATCAGGGGCTACTCCTCGGCAGATGATGGGCTTTTGGATTCCTGTGCCTGATACGCTGAAGGACGCCTTGGATCAAGCCCCATTGCCGCACTTGGGGCGGTATATGCGACGGATAACTTAGCCCCACTAACATCCGCACCAGCGTCTTGCGCAATGCAACACCCGCAACACAAAAAAAAGCCGCCCCAAACGGAGCGGCTTTTTGATTTTAAAATCTCCGAAAAATCAGAGAATTTCAATCGCGTAGCTTTCGATCACCATGTTGGCCAAAAGCTTTTCGCACATCTCTTTGATGGTGTCTTCAGATGTGCCATCGGCCAGATCCAATTCGATCACTTTGCCTTGGCGCACATCGTTGACGCCGTCAAAGCCCAACGCGCCAAGCGCGTGGCGCACGGCTGCGCCTTGTGGGTCCAAAACACCGTTTTTCAGCATTACGTTAACGCGGGCTTTCATAGTCAGGGACCCTTT
>NZ_JBDMZG010000063.1:0-12275 GCF_039769035.1 Pacificibacter sp. | reverse complement strand
GTTTCATCGCCAATTTGATGTTGCGGGTGCCAAGTTGCGCGGTGTCGTCCAAGTTTTTGAAATCGCGCTTGTCCCAGACTTTCACGGCTTTGCGGTGCCGTGATTGATCTTGGCCGATGCGTACGCCTTCGGGGTTGTAGCCGTAAGCGCCAAAGGGGGAGGTGCCGCCTGTGCCGACCCATTTGTTGCCGCCTTGGTGTCTGCCTTTTTGCTCTTCTAAGCGCTTTTTGAGCGTCTCCATCAGGGCATCAAGCCCGCCCAAGGCTTCGATCTCTGCGCGTTCTTCTGGGGTGAGGTGTTTCTCGATTTCTTTGCGCAGCCAGTCTTCTGGCAGGTCAATCGCCTTTAACACTTCATCTGAGGAAATGTTTTCAAGGCCTTGAAAGGATTTGGAAAAGGCTTGGTCAAATTTGTCGAGATTGCGTTCGTCTTTGACAAGCACGGCCCGCGCGAGGAAATAGAATTCCTCGATATCATACCGCGCGAGACCTACAGACATGGCTTCTAAAAACGCGAGGTATTCGCGCAATGATACAGGCACATGGGCGCTGCGCAGTGTCTGAAAAAAGGGCAAGAACATGGGCCGGTCCTTTTGCCTCTATCGCGGTTTGCGCAGGTGTTAAACGAGGTTGTCGATGATCAACGTGATAAACAAACCGACGATCGCAAAGCCCAAAAACATCGCTGCGGCGTATTGCAGTTTATCAAGCCGGTTGCCATCGCGTTTTGCGGCCATGCGCCAGCCAAAAATTGCACCGAGAATGGCCAAAATAATGACGATCATAACTGTTTCCTCATGTGCCAAAATGCGCAACTGCGTCAGTTTTGGGAACTGTTTGGTTTGAAATGGCTGCGCTAAGGGTGTTTGAAGCGAACATATTCGCTTGAAACCGCCGCAACCAGTGGAGCTGTGCCAAAGCCATACCGCGCCCAGCCGAGACTGTCGAGCCATACACGGCTCGCCATTGCGGTTTGCCCTGTGGCCGTCAGCGCGTCAGATTGCGCCAACATTAAGGATGCAAGCAGGGCGGCGTTGCCCGACTCTCGTGCTATTGGAATGGCGCGTTTTGTCAGGCGCAAAGCGGCGTCATAGTCTCGATCTTTCAGCGCAAGGATCACAAGCTGATGTGCGACGTGCGCACTTTGATATCGTGTTGCACGTTGCGCAGTATAGAGGAAATAGGCCTCGTTTAAGGCTCCTTCGGCCGTTTCAGGGTCTGCGTAAACTGTGAGGCGGCCCAGCAAGAATAGCGACAGCGCTTTGCGATTGTCTGTCCAACCTTGGCTTTGTGCGAATGCCACAGCGCGTTTCGCAGCCGTGATACGAGCTTTTCGACGCGTTTTGCCGCCCATTGCGGCCTCGATGTCTTTGATCCACGTCCTTGGAAGTGCCTCATCACTGAGTGAGCTCACCTTGCCACCAGATGGATTGAGCCGCGCAAGCAGGCTTGGCAGTGCGCTTTCCACCTCGGCGCGTGTCATTCCGTTTTGCAGCTCAGGCGCATACGTTGCTTTCAACACCAACATGTCAAATTCAGTGAGGACAGAATGAAAGTTGTCATCATTGAAAACGCTGTCCGTCAGGCGATACAGGTCGTTGAGTGGGCCAAGCGCTTGGGCAAGTTCTTCGTGCAAGCAGTCGCGCACTTCTTGCGGCGCTTCGTCGTCGGGGATGAAAATTGACAAGCGTTCGCGCCGCGTTAGCGCGTTCCAATTGAGATCTGCGCGACGTGTGCGGTTGAGGGCGTTCCAGCTGGACACATTTGGGGCAACGACGCAGGCGGCGTTGGGCGCACGACGCAGCAAGGCGGCATGTGGCAGGGTTTGGATGGTGATATTCGCATCTATGTCCGGTGCGACTTGCTGGATATCGATACCCGCTTCTGCGCGCAGTCGCCCTAAAAGTTCGGTCAGATCCAAGTTGAGCGTTTCAGGAATGCTTTGGCCTATCACCCTCAGCGTGATTGGGCCCTCAAATCGGGTGAAATACGGCAGCTCCGCACCGTTTTCGAGTTGGAAACTCAGCGCCATGAAGTCGCGCGCGATCGAGGTGTTTGATCGCGTTATCTTCGCGGGACGGAGCGCTTTAAACTGCTTCATAGGAGGCAGCTCAACAACGACCGATTGTGTGGTTTTATTCTGTTCGTGCTGAAGCGTTTGATCTGGCGACGTGCAACCGATCAATGCCCCCAACGCCAAGCTGGCAATGGCAAACCTGAACTTGGCATGTCGCGCCTTGAGCCAAAGCGGGCAAGTTGGCGAAGGGATTGCAGACAAGCTAGGCACTCACGATGGCCTTTGATATTTAACGAATGGGGTCAAAGTGGCGACCTGGTCATAAAGCTTGCGAGCGGAGTGATTGAACTCTTGGGTCATCCAGTACACCGATGGCGTACCGTTTTCGTCTGCCGTGTCATAGACGCGTTGGATCAATGCGCGCGCAGCACCTTTGCCACGCGCCGCCTTTGTGACAAACAAGTCTTGCAAGTAGACCACGTCTTCCAACCGCCAATTGTGCGCGTGGGTGATGTAGTGCACGAAACCTATGATGTCTCCCTCAAACACGGCAACAAAGGCTGCGCGTTCGGTGCGTGCAGGATCTGTAAGGCGTGCAAATGTCGCCTCAGAGATATCTTCAACGAGTTCAGATTTGTAAAACGTGAGGTAGTCTTGCCAAAGGGCGCGCCAAGCTTGTTGGTCTGTGGCTTCCATGGGGCGAATGGTGACAGCCATGTTAACGGTTTCCCCTGCGATCCAAGAAGGCCAAGCGTTCGAAGAGGGCGACATCCTGTTCGTTCTTTAACAGCGCACCATGCAGTTTGGGCAGCGCATTGGAGCTGTCCATCGCAAGGTCTTCGGGCGTCAAATCCTCTGCCAGCAATAGCTTTAGCCAATCCAATACTTCAGACGTCGATGGCTTTTTCTTCAGCCCTTGCGTGTCGCGGATGTCAAAGAATTGCGTCAAGGCCGTAGTCAAAAGGCGGTCTTTTAGGTTTGGAAAATGCACTTCAACGATCTGGCGCATCACGTCCATGTCTGGGAATCGAATGTAGTGGAAAAAGCAGCGGCGTAAAAACGCGTCGGGCAGCTCTTTTTCATTGTTCGACGTGATGATGATCACAGGACGATGGCGCGCGCGCACGGTTTCGCCAGTCTCGTAAATGTGAAATTCCATCTTATCGAGTTCTTGCAGCAAATCATTTGGGAACTCGATGTCGGCCTTGTCGATTTCATCAATCAACAAAACAACTTTTTCATCCGCTTCAAAGGCCTGCCAAAGCTTGCCCTTTTTAATGTAGTTGCTGACGTTTTCAACGCGGGGGTCGCCCAACTGGCTGTCGCGCAACCGCGAAACGGCGTCATATTCATACAGGCCTTGCTGGGCGCGGGTGGTGGATTTGATATTCCACTCGATCATTTTCAGGCCCATGGACTCAGCCACTTGGCGCGCAAGCTCGGTCTTGCCTGTGCCTGGTTCGCCTTTCACCAAAAGCGGGCGTTCTAACGTGATTGCGGCATTGACTGCGACGGTCAGATCCTTTGGCGCAATATATGTTTCTGTTGACGCAAATTTCATGCCAAATGCCCCTTGAATTCATGAATTTTCGCAGCAGTTATATCAGTGCGTCACAAAGGTACAACTGATGTCAGATCACCTAGTGACATCCGCCGCCAAAGCAGGTAAATGAGCGGAAATTGGAAGTGCTAAGCGGTGAGTTGAATTCACTCATTAATACCGCAAGCAACAGTGAGGTGAGTAGTATGACCACTGAAGTAACTCTGCCCGATGATTACCGTCCATCTATGGACGAACCGTTTATGAACGAGCGTCAGATCGAATATTTTCGTCGTAAGCTCTTAAACTGGAAAGCCGAATTGTTGGACGAGAGCCGCAACACGCTTGAAGGTTTGCAAGACGGCACGCGCAGCATCCCTGACATTGCAGACCGCGCCTCTGAAGAAACCGACCGTGCGCTTGAATTGCGCACTCGGGATCGTCAGCGCAAGCTTGTGACCAAGATCGACGCTGCATTGCGCCGTATTGAGGCGGACGAGTTTGGCTACTGTGAAAAAACAGGCGAGCCGATTTCGTTGAAACGCTTGGATGCACGCCCTATCGCGACGATGAGCCTGGAAGCGCAAGAGCGTCACGAACGTCGTGAAAAAGTACACCGCGACGACTGATATCTTGTCGTAAAGCGTGGGGAAATGAACTGACGCGGCATTGCGCGCAGGTGACGCCCCTTTGGAATTGTGTCAAACACCGGAGCAATTGCTTCGGTGTTTTGCGTTGCAACACCGCCTGACGAAGAGGTGCATTATGTTGATCGGACAAGATATCGCCATTTTGGGCGCTGGTGTGGCGGGGCTTGCTGCTGCACGCGCCTTGGCGTTTCGCGGGGCAAAAGTCACCGTATACGAACGCGCCGAAGCTATCACCGAAGTTGGGGCAGGGCTGCAATTGTCGCCCAATGGTGTTGCTGTTCTGACGGCGCTGGGGTTGGATGCGGCTTCTGTCGCAATGCGGTCTAATGGCGTGATGCTTTTGGATGGCTACACGGGGCGCACCGTGCTGCACATGGATTTAAAACGCTACAGGCCGGACAACGCTTTTTTGTTGATGCATAGGGCCGATTTGATCGATCTTTTGGCCCAAGGGGCGCGGGATGCTGGTGTTGAGATTAAGCTCCTGCACAGCGTAGAACGCGTGACCGAAACCGATGCATCCGTTGTGCTGGATTTTGAAAATGGCACACAAGCGACGCACGCGGTTGTCATCGGCGCGGATGGCTTGAAGTCGCGTTTGCGAACCGCGTTGAACGGTGATGTTGATCCCTTCTTCACCGGCCAAACCGCTTGGCGTGCCATTGTACCTGCTTTGGGCGGCGAAGAGCCAATTGCGATGGTGCATATGGCGCATGGCAAACATGTGGTGTGTTACCCGCTGCGCGACGGTTCCTTGATCAACATCGTTGCTGTCGAAGAGCGCAGCGACTGGACTGAGGAGGGCTGGTTCCACCGCGGTGATCCTGCCGAGTTGACGGACCACTTTTCAGGCTTTGGCGGAGGTATCCCAAGTCTTTTGGCACGGGTGACGGAGGTGTCGCGCTGGGGCTTGTTCCGTCATCCCGTGGCGCAGCATTGGCATGGCACGCGCACAGCGCTGATCGGCGATGCGGCCCACCCGACCTTGCCGTTTTTGGCGCAAGGCGCGAACCTCGCGCTTGAGGATGCATGGGTTTTGGCAGACTGTTTGGCTAATATGCCGCTTGAAAGTGCGCTTCCAGCTTATCAATTGCGGCGTCGCGCTCGCGCTGAGCGCGTGATAGAGGCGGCAAACGGCAATGCGCGCAACTACCATTTGAAGGGGCCGAAGCGCGCCGTTGCACATGCGGTTCTGCGTGCAGGGGGGGCGGTTGCGCCGCGCGCGGTCATCGACAAATTTAGCTGGCTGTATGATCACGATGTGACGACACAGACCCAATAGGTTGAATTAGATCGCAAAGCTGGCCGGCTAAAAGTCAAGCACAGCTTTGCGACTTGAGTTTATGCCTCTTGCAGCGCCGCGACGATGCCTGAGAAATCAGCTGCTTTCAAAGATGCGCCGCCCACGAGTGCGCCGTCAACATCGGCCACAGCAAAAATGTCAGCAGCATTAGACGGTTTGACAGAGCCGCCATAAAGCAAGGGCAGGCTCTGCGCGTCTTGGCCGTAGCGATCTGACAAAGCTGCACGCATATCGGTGTGAACCTCGCCGATTTGCTCCAATGTGGGCACTTTTCCGGTGCCAATGGCCCAAACGGGTTCATAGGCGATGACGATTTTGGCGGCATCGATTGCGTCAGGCAAAGACCCTTGCAACTGCGCGCGTACCACAGCCAAAGTTTCTCCTGCTTCGCGCTCGGCCAATGTTTCGCCTACACAGACCACGGCAATCAGCCCAGCAGCCACAGCCGCCTCAGTCTTTGCACGCACCAAAGCATCCGTTTCGCCATGATCTGCACGGCGCTCAGAGTGCCCCAAGATAACGTGAGACGCGCCTGCATCGACCAAAAGTTCAGCGGATGTGTCGCCGGTGTGCGCGCCGCTGACGTTTTGGTGGCAATCTTGGCCACCGGTGGCGACGGCTGTGCCTTGCAGGGCTGTCGCCATAGAGGCGACCAAAGTCGTTGGGGGGCACAAAACGATATCTACGCTCGGGGTTGGAAAAGCATCGGCAAGGGCCTTTGCTTCAGCAAGGCTCGCCCGCGTGCCGTTCATCTTCCAATTGCCTGCTGCCAGTTTGCGTGCCATCTGTGTTGTTCTCCCCAAAATGTGTTTGGCGCATCATCGCATTGACTGCGCGGCAGTCAAGAGAACGGGGCACTCGTTTGGCGTTTCGCGCGATAATTTTTTGGGGCTGCAGGACGCGGGGTTCATGTTGTAATGTGTCTATGGATATTTATGTCTGAAGCGTGCGCGCCTCTGCGCTATGCGAGGAATGGACAGCGAAATGGGTTTGAGTAAACGTACTGCGCGCTTGTGCGCTTTGGGATTGAGTATTTTGGCCATTTCGGGCTGTGGATCTTTGGCGCTGCAAAGTGCGATTTATCCCGCGGCAATGTATAGCTTTGTCGAAACGGATCGTACGACAGCGCCGCGTGTACATGGTTTTGAAAGACGTCAATTGATGCGGAGCGATGGCGCCCAAAGAGAGTATTTTTGGAAAGCTGGAACGGCTGACAACCTGACGATCATTTTCTTGCATGGCAACGGTGAGTACGCACAGGACGCTTTGGTATATTTGTCGCCACTGGTTCAAACTGGGGCAACGTTGGCGGCGCTTGAGTACACTGGTTTTGGCCCAAATGATGGCACTCCAACGCGCAGGCAGCTTAAAAAAGATGTCGAAGCTATGATTGCGACGGCAAAGGCCAGTGACCCCGACGGCAAAATCGTTTTGGTGGGTTGGTCTTTGGGCGGGGCAAATGCGGTCTTGGGCGCTGTCGATGATGCCGTGGATGGCGTTGTGTCGCTGTCAGCCTTTACTCAAGCTGCGGATTTAGCCCCAAATTGGGCACGCCCAATTGTGAACTTTCAACACAGTTATAATGCTGAAAATGCAGCGAAATCTGTTCACAAACCATGGGCGATTGTGCACTGTAAAGGCGACCCCGTTATCCCGTCTCACATGGCGCAAGCGCTTTATCACAGTGCTCTCAAAGGTGGGGCTGACCCAGACGATCTCACGCTCAATATTGCCGCCTGTACCACTCACAGTGTGCCGATCAAATATTGGAACAAAGCGCTCAAGCATGTGTTGCAGCGGATTTAATCGTCCATTTTACAGGGCATCCAAGGCTTTTCGCGCCCAGTCACACGCGATCTCTGGTGCATCTAATGCCGCTTCGGGCAAGGTCCAATAGCCCATCGGGCCTCGGTGTGTTTGAAATTGGTTTGACCCTTCGGTGGCAAGTTGATCCGCGAAATCACCTTTGGCTTTGAGGTAAACTGTCCCGTCACTGTCCAGCGAGGCGAAAATCACCCCGTCTTGGTAAATCGCCAATCCGCCCATCATTTTGCGCGTGCTGATCGCGCCGAGTGGGGCGAAGAGTTCTTCTGCAAAGGTGATCATATCTGGTGTAATGCTCATGATGTCTCGTCCTTTTTAGCGTCTTTCTTGGCGGCTTTGCGCGCTTTGGCGATGCGCTTTTTTTCGGCAGCTTTGAGGGCAGGTTCATAAGACAATTGTGCCCACATCCGCGCCTCATCGGGGTCATCCATCGCGTTGTCGGGCAGGGACATGAGCGACGTTACAACTGTTGTTCCCGTGGGTTTGTCATAGCTGAACGGGGCTGATCCCGCCTCTTGAAATTGGCCCAGCGTGTTTTCATCAGATTTCATGTAAATGATTTCGCCGATGATGCAGGCAAACATGACATCGCCTTCGACATAGAGGGCTGTGCCGCCAAACAACCCACCCACTTTGATCGGGCCAAGGTCCGCAAATAAATCGCGCGCATGGGCGATCAATTCGGGCGAGGCAGGCATTTACGCGCCGTTGGTGGCGGAGAGGCTTTCGTCAAACTTGATGCTTTCGCCACAGCCGCAGGCATCGACCACATTGGGATTGCGGAACTTAAAGCCTGCTTCCAGCAAAGACACTTCATAGTCGATTTCAGTGCCAAACAAGAACATCTGGGCCATAGGGGCGATCATCACGCGGCCGCCGTCTTGTTCAACAACTTCATCCAAGGGGTCGATTTCATGCACGTAATCCATAGTGTATTCCATGCCTGCACAGCCGCCTTTTTTAACGCCAATACGCAGCCCCTTAGAGCCGTCTTTCGCCATCAATTTCGCGATCTGCGCTGCTGCCTTTGAGGTGATGCTGACAGCTTGTTTGCCTGGAATACCGAACATGTGCGTTCTCCTTTGGGCTTAACTTAAGGCTTTGTGGCCATGATCTCAAGAAGCGGATCGCCGTTTAATCCATTATGGATCGCAAGCGTTAAGATCGCGATAGCAATCGCCCAGCTAAAGGACGCCAATGTCCCTATGATGACATATTCGGCTTTTTCGTTCTTTGACGCCGCATCAAAGCGCAAAACCGATTTCGCGGCGATCAAAAAGCCGATGCCAGCGGGCTGTCCCGCCAGAAACATCAAGAAAATAAGGCCCCGCTCCAAGAGACCAATCATCTTGCCGCCTTTGAATAAATGCGATCTGAATAGGTTGCGTTCGGCGTTGTGCAGTCAAAACAGGATGCGGGTGGTTTTAAGGCGCGAACCGCTCTGGCGCACTCAGCAAGGTGCCAATCGCATCAAGAGCGGCGCGGATGGGCGGGTCGTGACGGGCGTCGTGGTGGCTGACCAGCCATTCCTCGTGGGAAATCGCGTCGATTTCGGGCGACACTTGCACCAACTCCGGCATCGCGCGTCCGGCAAAGACCGGTAAAATCACACGACCGACGCCGCCAACGGCCAAATCCGCTTCTGCGCGTGTATCAGAGGCGGTGCTGACGATCTGATCGGGCTTTTGCTGTCGCAGCCAGCGTTGTGAAGGGGTGTTGGCCACATTTTCGGGCAGGGTGATATAGCCAGTGATTTCTGCGCTGCGGGCAAATTCGGCATAGGTGATCCGCCCAATACGCCGACCTGCCAGCCAAGTTTGCTCGGGTCTGCGATTGCGAATGCCGATGTCCGCCTCCCGTCGCGCGATATCGACCATGGCGTTGGAGGCAACGAGCTCGGGCACCCACGGACTGTCTTGGGACCATACCTCGCCAAAATGGCGCGCGATATACTGCGTGGTCCAATGTCCCGCGGTGATGCGCACAAGTGGACGGGATGGCTTGGCGTTAAAATTGACCAGACGCTGAGAGGCCGCGCGCAGATGTTCGACCTCAGACGCAAGGGCGCGTCCGTCGCTGGTGAGCGTGTATCCCCGTGCGCCGCGCTCAAACAGGCGTTTGCCTAAAGCACGTTCCAAAGCATTCATGCGGCGCGACAGGGTGGGCGAGGGCGTGCCCGTGGCCTTTTCCGCCGCCACAAGCCCGCCGCCATCGGTGACCGCAAGGAACAGCAAGTAATCGTCAAGTTTCGGTGTGTCTTTCATTTATGAAAGTCCAAATGGAATAAAGTTGGATATTTTGGCGATATCGGATGCCGTAAGTTCAGCATGTGGATTTCAAAAACGCAAGAGGAGCCTTCAAATGAGTTATCCGTTACCAATCCAGATGCCTCCCGAAACACAAAAGCCGAAGACAGAATATCAGCGAGAGCAGGATATCTATATGGCACAACTGGCGCAGCTTAAGCGCGACAGGCGCGCAAGGTTTTGGTGGAGGCTGCGCCTTTTGGGAATATCACCCAAAAGAAAAGCGGTCCCGAAGGACCGCTTTAAATTCGATAAAAGAGCTGAGGGTCTGAGCCTACATAAAGCCGAGCTCTAGGCGCGCTTCGTCAGACATCATTTCCATGCCCCACGGTGGCTCCCACGCCAGATCGACGTCGACTTGCTTAACGCCCGGCAGGGGTTCAATCGCATCAGCAACCCAGCCCGGCATTTCGCCAGCCACAGGGCAGCCTGGTGCAGTCAGAGACATAATGACGTGTACTTCGTTTTCTTCACTGATCTCGATGGTGTAGATCAGCCCAAGGTCATAGATATTCACAGGGATTTCGGGGTCATAGACAGACCGGCAAGCTTCGACGATGGCTTCGTGAAGCGGGTGTTCCGTGTTGGAAGGCTTGATCAGCGGTGTGCCTTCGACGGGTGCGTCTGAATCGGTCATGTCTGTCCTCGTGTAAACTTGACCAAAGATATAGGGTTTGGTGCGGGTAAGGTCCAGTCCTCGGCTTGGTCTTTTGTCATGCGGGCGGTAATGATCTGAAAAATTTGCACAAAAGGATAACCCAAATGTCTATTATTCCTGCCGATCAAAACCTATTTTTGGTTGATATCGAATACGTCGTCGACTTGGCGCTGGTGGAGCCGCATATGCAGGCGCATTTGGCCTTTGTCGATGAGGGCTATGCACGGGGATTCTTTTTGGCGTCAGGTCCTAAGGTTCCACGTACTGGTGGGTCGATCATAGCCACAGCGCCTGAGCGCAGCATGTTGGAAGAGTTCTTGGCGCGCGATCCGTTTGTTACCGAAGGTCTGATTGCTGCGAGTGTAACCGAATTCATGCCGCGCCGCACAGTCACAGGGCTGTAAGCGGCGCGGTGCGATATTAGGGCCGTATTACGGAGCCGGCTTTTTGACGGACGCTTTGCGTGCGGGCATCGGGCGCACGCGTTTTTCAATCGTGTCGTACAGCATGCCAGCGATGTTCTTTTCAGATGTGCGTTCGGCGCCCTCTAATCCGGGGGAGGAATTGACCTCAAGCACTTTTGGACCGTCATTGGCGCGCAAGATATCGACGCCCGCCATACGCAATCCAAAGGCTTTGGCGGATTTTACGGCTGCCTCACGTTCCGCTTTGGTGATGCGCACGGAGGTGGCAGAGCCGCCAAGGTGCAGGTTCGAGCGAAAATCATCACCACCTGAGCTGCGCTTGATTGCCGCCACGACTTTGCCATCCACCACGACGCAGCGGATATCAACGCCGGAAGCCTCTTTGACAAAATGCTGCACCAAAAAGTTGGCTTTGAGCCCGCGAAAGGCAGAGATCACTGATTGAGCGGCCTTTTTGGTTTCGGCCAACACGACGCCACGCCCTTGGGTGCTTTCCAGCAGTTTGACGATGAGCGGGGCTTGCCCAGCGAGGTCAATCAGATTGTCAGTGTCTTTTGGGGAGGCTGCAAAGGCCGTGGTTGGCATATCAATACGCTGACGTGCCAAAACTTGGTGCGCGTGCAGTTTGTCACGCGATTTGGCAATCCCATCGGCAGAATTAAGACAAAACGTGCCAATGGTTTCGAACTGGCGGATCACAGCACAGCCGTATGCGGTGATTGAGGCGCCCACACGCGGGATCACCGCATCATAGCGCGGCAAGCGTTTCCCATCGTAATAGATTTCAGGCGCCATGGCGTTGATCGCCATGTAGCAGCGCGTGGTGTCGATCACTTCCACGACATGCCCGCGCTTTTCACCTTCGGACACAAGGCGCTTGGTGGAATAGCTGTCCGCTTCACGCGACAGCACCGCAATGCGCAGGGCGCGCGGAGCACTTGATGTGCGAATGGCAGATGTAAAATATGCGCTGACGTCCAGCTCTTGTTGGCAAAAGCTTTCCGAGGGCGTGACAATCATATCGTCGGCAATCGCTTGGCGGCCCAAAAGCATGCGGTAGGCCATATTGGTGCGATTGGTCAGGGTGATTTCAATCGGCCATGTGCGCGCGCCAATCGAGATGTCAGTTGTGATGACATAGCGCAATTCTGTTTCGCCATTAGAGGAAGTGACTTCACGCCGATCCACCACTTTGGCTGAGCATGCGATGACGATGTCTTCGCGTCCAGACACAGGATGGATATTGAACCGCACCATAGGGGCATTGCTTGGGCCAAAGGATTCAATATCAAAGGCATGCAACGCGGATGTACGTGCACCTGTGTCGACTTTGACCTTGAGAGCAGGCAGGCCAAGCGCAGGCAGCTTTGCCCACTCTTCCCAGCCCAAAGCGAAAGGAGCTTTGTCCGTCATCGTTTATCTCACATCTGAAAGGGAAGGCGGTTCGAAATGATTCCACCTGCCGCAGGCTTTCTCACTTACTTATGATTCTTGCAACAGATTTATGTGAACGTTGGAGATGGCGTGATTTTTTGACTTTTGGATAGTTAGTC
>NZ_JBDMZG010000062.1:0-11267 GCF_039769035.1 Pacificibacter sp. | reverse complement strand
CTGCAGATGCATACGGCATGGTCGGCTGGACACGGTTTCGCCGGATCACTTGGCCGACGATGCTGAGACTGGCGTGGCCGGCCTACACGAATGAGGCCATTTTTCTGTTTCACTCAACGGCACTGGTGTTTTTCTCAGGCTTTCCCGCGTGGCAGCAAAAAGGTGACGCGCTGTACTATGCGTCTTATTTCGCGGAAAAGACGTTTAATCCGTTTGTGCCCTACCCGATTGTGGCCGGTTATTTTGTGCTGCTGATTGTGATAGTCATCGCCATTTTTAGCGTGATCAACACCCGCCTCAATCGCCATTTGCCAAAGGCGCGCCGGCCGAAGTTGCGGTTCAAGCCCCAGATTATTCGCTAAAACTTCCGCACAATTTTGCTTGCCAAAGTCACGCGAGATAGGCAAATCACAGGCATTATCTGTACGGTGAACATATGAAAATCGGTATATTGCAATGTGGTCATGCCCCTGACCTGCCGCGTCAAAATCACGGTGATTTTGATGTGATGTTTACGCGTATTCTGGCGCCGCATGGGCTCACGTTTCAGACCCATAATGTCGTGGACGGTGATTTTCCACACGACCCTCACAGTGCGGACGCATGGCTTTTGACGGGTTCCAAGCACGGCGCGTATGAAGACCACGCTTTCATTGCATCGCTAGAAACTTTGATCCGCGATATCTATGAGAGCAAAATGCGAATGGTCGGCATTTGCTTTGGTCACCAAATCGCAGCACAAGCTTTAGGTGGCACTGTTGAAAAGTTTGCGGGCGGTTGGGCGATTGGGCGCACCGCATATGACTTTGACAACATTGGAACTGTCCACCTCAATGCTTGGCACCAAGATCAAGTCGTGAAAAAGCCGGCCAAGGCAAAGACTATCGCGCGAAATGATTTTTGCGAACACGCTGGGCTGCTTTATGGCGACACCCTTCTGACCGTACAGGCGCACCCTGAAATTTCGCCCCAGATCACCGCTGACTATCTCAAGATGGCAGAACAGACCGGTGACTACCCGAATGACGTTATTGATCAAGCGCGTGCACGCAACCATTTGCCCACGGCGGATGCAGACATCGCGCGCATGATGGCGCAGTTTTTGAAAACTGGGCATTTCGCATAACGGGAAAAATAGCGGACAAATTGGGGCAAAACAGGTTTGAACCACAATATACTGTAACAGTCTGCGAAATTTCGCTTGTCGCTGCTCACAAAGCTAGATTTTTGTGCACAATACACTTACAGTTATTCCGAAAAGACAATTTAGGAATAGCAAAAGTCATGACAACTGGCCCAAATGTTTACGACTCAGAACCGATCCCTGAAGCAGCACGTGCAGAGATCGAACGTTTGCTCGGATCTGGTGACCTATTTCGCTATACGGCCGCCAAAGACGCCCCCGTGGCAATGCTTGAACGCGAATTTGCCGAGATGCTCGGATCAAAATATGCGCTTGCGGTGTCATCATGTTCGGCAGCTTTGTTTCTATCTTTGAAAGCCTTGGACCTGCCTCGCGACTCGAAGGTGCTGATCCCTGCCTTTACATTTGCAGCCGTTCCCTCATCCGTTGTGCACGCCGAATGTGTGCCCGTTTTGGTCGAATGTGGTGACAATTACCGCATCGACATGGATGACTTTGAAGCCAAGCTGACAGCAGATGTCGGCGCTGTTTTGATCTCCCACATGCGCGGGCATACGTCCGACATGGACGCTATTGTGGCACTGTGTGAGGCGCACAATGTGCCGCTTATTGAAGACGCAGCGCATTCTTTGGGCACCGTTTGGGGCGGCAAAAACATCGGCACGATTGGTAAAATCGGATGTTTCTCGTTCCAGTCTTACAAGCTGTTGAATGCGGGCGAAGGCGGGATTTTGGTCACGGATGACGAGGATCTGATTGCACGCGCCGTGATCATGTCTGGTGCTTACGAGCACAATTGGAAAAAGCACAACGCCACGCCAAGCGACGCGCTTGATGCCGCATTTGATCGCGTGCAAAACCAACTGCCACTCTACAACCAACGCCTGTCAAACTTGGCAGCTGCCGTCGTGCGTCCACAATTGGCCGAAGTGCCACGCCGTGTGCGTGACGGTCGCGCCAACCACGATTATGTCGCTGCCAAACTGCAAGCCACACCCTTTTTGACAGTCCCTGACAAGCTAGAAAAAGAGCTGCGCGCGCCAGACAGCTTGCAGTTCAATTTGGTTGATTTCTCACGCGAAGAAGCGCTCGCATTCCAGGCTTCCGCCAAATCGCACGGTGTCTCGGTACAGGTCTTTGGCCTCTCCACAGACAATGCCCGCGCCTTTTGGAATTGGCAGTTCTTGGGCGACACGCCTGAGCTTCCGATGACACGAGAAATGCTGTCCAAAGCCTGCGACACACGCCTGCCAGCACGTTTGCAAAAAGCGGACTTGGATTTCATTGCGACCGCCCTCATCGAGGCCGCAGCAGATGCCAAACGCTTGGTTGCAGCGGCTGAGTAAGACGTCAAACACCGTGAATTAAGTGAACGCTGCCACGCACTTTGGCGGCGTTTTACGTTGATACGGCAAGTTGCCCTGCGAGCCATGGACTTGCGTCGAGCGCGGGTTGCACCACCTGCGCCTGTATCAACGGTCGCAACCGTGCCGTGATGTCCTTGGCCATATCCTCAAGCCCATCTTTGCGCACAGCGACTGAAATACGGCGCGCTTTGGGCGTAAAGGGCAAAGGATGAATTTCGATGTCATTTGCATAGCGCCCTGCGTGCTGCGCGCCCAAAGCGGTCAAAATTGTCCAGCCCGTGCCGCCCGCCACCATCGCCATCATGGCGCGGTAGCTATCAAGCTCAAATCGGTGCACCAGACTAAATCTTTCGCCGGACAAATGAGACGCTAAATCGCGCCCCATCGCATGACGGCGGGTGTATTCGATAAAGGACAACCCATTGAGATCATCCAAGCTCGCACCCCGCCCTTTCGGGGTGATCGCGACAAACGGATCCTCAAGCAAGGGGTGGCTGATCATCCATTTCGGGACGTCAAATTCAGCAGCAACAATGACATCGAGACTGCGGTTTTCCAGATGATCATGCAAACGGTGCGAAGGCCCCGTTTCCAATTCGAACCGTGTATGGGTCAGCGTGTCAGCCATCCCTGACAGCAAGCTCGGTGTCACTGATGCCTCGAAATCTTCAATCATACCAAGGCGCAGTGAGCCCAGTTGTGACAAATCCAGTCCTGCAATTTCAGAGCGGGCGTGCGATGCCTCACTGACAATGGCCTGCGCGCGGCGGCGCAAAATCCGCCCCGCTGGTGTCAGTGTCATGGGCCGCTCACGTCGGTTCAAAAGTTCCGTGCCGAGAACGGATTCAAGGTTTGATATTTGCTGCGACACCGACGATGGCGATGTCCCAAGACGTTTGGCCGCAGCTGAGACCGCGCCTTCATCGGCGGCGGCCAAAAACACTTCGATACCCCATAGACTTAGCCGTCCTGCAGTGTCGTTCATCGGCGCGCCCTTTGTGTGTTGCATGCCTCTAAGCTAGGGCGATCCGTCACTGATGTCAGCCCCTTGGATTGTGAAATATCGCGTCACTTCATTTACACGTTCGACACAAAAAAGCCCGCTACGAGCGCGGGCCATTTTGAAGGTGTTACAAAACCTTAGGACAGCTTTGACAGTTTCTCTTGCAACTCTGCGAGTTGTTTTTTGATGTCGCCCAAATCTTCTTTGTCTTCAGTCGCCTCAGGCGTCGTGCTTGATGGCCAACCCGTTGGCATGCCGCCAGTCATTGCTTTCAAAAAGGCTTCTTGTTGGGCCTGCATCGCTTCCAACCCTGGGAATGTTGGCATGCCTGCGCCGAGGTTTTCCATCATGGACGCAGGACCGTTGCGCAGCATTTCAAAGCTTTGGGCCAAAAACTGCGGCACGACAGAGTTCACTTCACTGGTGTAGCTGCGCACCAGATCCGTCAACACACCCATCGGCAGAACGTTTTCACCGCGACCTTCATGATCAGCAATGATTTGAATAAGGAATTGGCGGGTCAGATCGTCACCAGATTTCAGGTCGATAATCTGCACATCACGTCCAGCTCGAATGAACCCAGAAATGTCTTCAAGCGTCACGTAATCGGACGTTTCAGTATTGTACAAACGCCGTGACGCATACCGTTTGATCAATAGCGTCCCGCTTTTCGTGTCAGCCATGAGCCGCCTCCATTGTTTTGCAATGCAGCGAGCCTATGCCCGCCTATATAGAAAAGCAAAAGGAAAAGGCGCCATCCCCTAAAACAGATAGCGATCAGTGGCATGACAAACAAAAACGGGCCCTCTCGTATGAGGGGCCCGTCTTGGTGCAAAAGGTACGCAGGGAGGAGGCATACCTAATTGCAAAAGGTCTTACTTAGAAGCAGTTGCTTTTTTAGCAGCGGCAGTAACTTCTTTTGTTGCTTTGTTTGCAGCAGCAGTTACGTCGTCAGTTGCTTTTTTAGCAGCCGCAGTCACGTCTTCGCCCAAGTCTTTGCCAGCAGCGAGCATCAATTCAACTGTTTCCATTTGAACGGATTTTGCAACTTCAGCAAAAGCAGCCAAGTTTTCAGCAGCAAGCTCAGCTTGAGCAGATGCGAAATCTGTGAACGCTTTGGAGTACTCAGCTGGTTCAGCTTTAGCACCAGTAACGTCAGTTACTTTTGCGAGAGTTTCTTTTGTCCATTTTGAAGAAATCTCGGAAGATTTTTCAGCAGCTGCGATTGCAACTTTGGACATTTTGTCGCCGAGTGACGCGTTTGTTTTGAAACCGTCTTGGAATGCAGACATGTCAATTGGGAATGCGCCCATCATGTCTTTCATGATTTTTGTGTAATCTTCAGTAGCAGCCATGATCGTATCTCCTGATACATTTGTTCCTTGCGGAAGGGGTTGGGAGAGCCCCAATCAGATCCGCCTTGCTTCGTCTGATTACAATATGCATGCTGCAGTGCAGCAAATCAAGAGCTTTTTCTGCATTGCAGCATAAATTATCAAAACGCAACAAAATCAAATAGTTCAGGATGCCTTCACGTAAGTCCCCGGCGCATCTGCTAGCACTTCAACGCCCGAATCACCAATTTTGCGGGCTGGAATGGTCTCGCCTGACCGCTCACTCAACCAGCTATCCCAACGCGGCCACCAGCTGCCTTGGTTGAAAGCAGCCCCCTCTTTCCAGTCTTCTGACGTCAAGGCCATGTCTTCATTGGTGTAGTGACCGTACTTCTTTTTGCTGGGTGGATTTACAATACCAGCGATATGGCCTGACTCAGACAAGATAAAGGTTTTGTCCGGCGATCCCATTTTGCTGACGCCGTTGTAAGAACTGCCCCAAGCGGCAATATGATCAGTTTCACACGCAATGGCGCACACGGGCACGTTTACTTCCGACAGCTGCACTTTGGTGCCGCAAATCGGGAAGCCGCTGGTGGCCAGCAAATCGGCCTGACACAGGTTGCGCAAATATTCGACGGCCATTTTACCAGGCAAATTGGTGCTATCGCCATTCCAATAGAGCAAATCAAATGCAGGCGGGGATTCACCAAGCATGTAGGAGCGGATCGCAGGTTGATAGATCAAATCATTGGCACGCAAGTATGAAAACGTGCGCGACATGTAGAACGCGCTCATCATACCGGTGCGATTGGCCTCGGCCTCGATACCATCGACAAAATCGTCGTCCAAGAAGACCCCTACTTCGCCCTGATCCGAAAAATCAGTGAGCGTCGTAAAGAAGGTTGCCGAATTGATTGAGGTATCGCCGCGCTGATTAAGCAAGCCCAAAGTGATCGACAGCGTCGTCCCTGCAATACAATAGCCTGTGACGTTGATCTTATCGACGCCAGTGATCTTTTTCACCTGATCAATGGCCGTCAGATAGCCCTCTTCGACATATTGATCCATGCCAACACCCGCGTAACTCTCATCAGGGTTGACCCAAGACACAACGAACAAAGTGTAGCCCTGATCAACGACCCATTTGATCAAAGAGTTCTTTTCTTTCAGATCGAGTACATAAAACTTGTTGATCCACGGTGGGAAAATCAACAATGGCGTCTCGTGAACAGTCTCAGTCGTGGGCGCATATTGGATCAACTCAAACATGCGATTGCGAAACACCACGGAGCCTTTGGTGGTTCCAAGATTACGCCCGACCTCAAAGGCCTCGGTGTCAGCAAGGCTGACCACCATTTCACCGTCATTTGCCTCAAGATCTTTCACAAGGTTTTCCAACCCCAACACAAGGCTTTCGCCATTGGTGGCCACTGCTTGTTCAAGCGCATCAGGGTTGGTCGCCAAAAAATTAGTCGGCGCCAGCATATCGACGATTTGTTGCGTGAAATAGTCAACGCGTTTGCGATCGGACTCGTCCAGACCTTCGATGTCTTGCACTGCGGCGGTCACCGCCTGTGCATTGGCAACATATTGTTGTTTGATAAAGTTGAAATACGGATGCGTTTCCCAAAGCGGGTTCTTAAATCGGCGATCTGTTGGGGTGGCGTCTTCTGGCGGGGTCAAATCCCCTTTTGCCAAACGAGTCTGCGCGTCCGCGAAATGTGTGAGCGTCTTTCCCCAGTATCCGATTTGGTGCTCAATAATCTTAGCGGGATTATTGACCATTTCAGCCATATAGGCCGACGCGGTCTTGGCAAAGAGATCGTGACTTGGCCCTTGTAGTGCCGGAGGCGTCGGCTTTTTGTTCGCAATCGCCGCAGCAAGGCGCGTCGATAGCTCTTCAATTTTAGCTATATTGGCGTTCATCACATCCAAATCGCGGATTTCTCCGTCATCTTTCAGCGTCATATTGCCAACCCCCTTACTTTTTTGCACTTGCAGCATTAATTTAACTATACAACTATGAGATCACGATAGCGCAACATTTCCAAGTGCGAAGCGCGATTAGGCCGACGAACGGTAGAATGGAGACCACATGCGATACATGGCGAGCTACGACTTTATGGAAACCCTACGCACCACCAACCAGTGGTTTGGGGCGACTGCACAAGCGCTCGGGTCCTACCCTGCCGCGTCAATGACTGCGAACCCTGCGTTGCAAATGATGGCGGCTTGGGGCGAAGTTACTGAAAGATCCTTTGCCCGAATGGCCACCAAACCGGACTGGGGCATTGGCAGCGTTGTCGGCGAAGATGGTCGCGATCACATCGTGGAAATTGATATCGAAGTAAACAAAGCCTTTGGCGACTTGATCCACTTTAAGGTGCAAGGCCGCGCGGAAATGAAACGCAAAGTGCTCTTGGTCGCACCTATGTCTGGCCACTATGCCACGCTCTTGCGCTCGACTGTTGTGTCGCTTCTGCCAGACTGCGAACTCTACATCACAGATTGGCACAATGCCCGTGATATTCCGGTGTCCGAAGGCAAGTTCGACGTCGAAGATTATACCCTCTACCTTGTTGAATTCATGAAACATTTGGGCCCACAAACCCATGTGATTGCCGTGTGCCAACCGGCCCCGCTGACCCTTGCGGCGACAGCGTATTTGGCGGAAGAAGACCCGTCTGCTCAGCCCCGCAGCTTGACCCTTATCGGTGGTCCAATCGACCCAGATGCAACGCCAACAGACGTCACAGATTTTGGCAATCGCGTTTCAATGGGGCAACTCGAACAAAGCATGATTCAGCGCGTTGGCTTCAAATACAAAGGCGTGGGTCGCAAGGTCTATCCTGGCCTGTTGCAACTTTCGTCCTTCATTTCCATGAACGCCGAAACCCACATGAAAGCCTTTACAGATCAAATCAGCCGCGTCGCAAAAGGCGAAGCGTCGGACCATGATCGTCACAATACATTCTACGACGAATATCTCGCCGTGATGGACATGACTGCGGAGTTCTATCTGTCCACCGTTGACCGCATTTTTAAAGGCTTGGAAATTGCCAAAAACGAGTTCGTTGTTGCGGGCAAGAAGGTCGATATTGGTAAAATCACCGATGTTGCCGTCAAAACTGTCGAAGGTGAGAACGACGATATCTCAGCACCCGGTCAATGTGTCGCAGCCCTAGATCTGTGCACAGGCCTACCTGACAGCAAAAAAGCATCTCACCTTGAGCCAGGCGCAGGTCACTACGGGATTTTCGCGGGCAAAAGCTGGCGCAACAACATTCGCCCATTGGTGTTGGACTTCATTGACCAAAACTCAGGCCCACGTGTCGTTGGTGGCACTAAGGCCAAGGCCGAACCCAAAGCAAAAACCAAACCAAGCACGCAAAAAGCAGGCTAGACCCAGCGCAGCGGCGCAAGCTCTTCCATTTCAAGCCACGTTTGAAGCGCCCGTGTTAACGCACGTGGCGCTTCTATCATTGGCAGATGCCCTGCGCCCTGAATGCATGTGTATGTCGCGTTTGGCATCAGTTCGGCCATGAATTCTTGGCGGCGCGGCGGGACGATTTTATTCGCGGCACCGCCGATCATCATGCATGGCAAACGCGCGCGCCTTAGAACCTGCTGAAAATCAGGACGGCGCTGTATCACCCGCGATTGCTGCAAATAGGTATCCACCCCCATTTGCACAGCCATTTCCATCCAATGACCACGAATCGCGTCGCGATAGTCACTGTCTGCCAATGACGTTTGCGGCAAATCTTCTTCCAGCACATCCTTCAATCGACCGGCCTTGGCGCGCACCAAACGGGGCTCACGTGCGGCTGCGGCGCTGGGGGCCTCGCCTTGAGCGGCCGCACAGATAAGCGCCAAACGTGTGACCCGTTCAGCCGCGCGTTGCAGAATTTCAATCGCAACTGCGCCGCCCAAATCATGCCCAGCAAGCGCAAATTTCGGGGGTGCATGTGCCAGTACGGATTCGGCCATCGCCTCAAGCGTATCGCCAATCAAAGGCGCGACCTGTACCGCATGTGCCCTGCTTAGATCAGCGACTTGATCTACAAACACACGCCCATCCGCCATGAAACCAGGCAGCAACATAACCGCTTCCGTCATCTTTGTTCCGTTCGTTCCGTCAGTTCACCAGACAAATCGCCAAGGATGACAGCAACGTCAAGCGCTCAAGAAGGCTTGCGCGTCTCACCTAAGAATATCGGCACGAAATGGCGCATGGGAAGCGATGCGCATCTACAACTGCGGGACTAAGGCGTCACGTTCAAAATTGCAGTTTCGATCAAGGTCAAACATTCTGGCGTGGAAAAACTGTGGTCTGCGCCTTTGACAAAGGTCAGAGCAACGTCATCGCCATCCGCATGATCCAGCAAACGCAACGCGACAGATCGGTCTACAGAGCTGTCCATCGTACCTTGCAAAAACCGCACAGGAAACGGCAGCGGCAAAGGCGTTCTCAGCACAAGGTTCTGCCGCCCGTCTTCAATCAGCTTAGACGTGATGGGGTAAGGGTCACCATAGCCGGACGGCACCATCACCACGCCGTTTTCTTCAAGCTCGATGATTTGATCCGGCGAAAAACCAGCGAGAAAACTGTCTTCGGTAAAATCAGGGGCCGCAGCAATGCCAACAAGCCCTGCGACTTTTGCAGAAATGCGCTGCGACATAAGCAACGCAATCCAACCGCCCATGGATGAGCCGACAATCACTTGCGGTCCATCTGTCAAAGCTTCAATCGCCGCCTGCGCATCCTGCGCCCACTCGCCAATGCAGCCGTCCACAAATTTGCCATCGCTTTGGCCATGCCCTGAATAGTCAAACCGCAAAAAAGGCCGGCCCAATGATTTGGCCCAGGCCTCAAGCGCAGTCGCCTTGGTGCCGTCCATGTCTGACATAAACCCGCCCAAAAACACGATACCTGTGCCTTGCCCTTGGGTGCGGTGATAGGCAATGCTGCGCCCAGAAGGCGTGTCGAGAAAGTCGGTCATAAAAGCCTCATGTCTGATGTTGGCACAGAGTTAGCGCGTCCGCGTTCAAAGGAAAAGTGGGCAGAGCATTTATCCAACGCTTTGTGCCAAAACGCGGCTGATGGTGGTAAAGCTTTGCCCCGATTGTGCCTGCCACGTGTCGAACGCCTCTTGCACTGCGCGCATCGCCGTTTTCGAAGTGGGGGCTTTATCGACCACACCTTCGGCTACAAGTCGCGCCACAACATCGCGCGTCAAAATGAAACTTTCCTTGCCCATATGACGCAAAACATATGGCCCTGTGTTGCCGCCCAAACGCGATCCCTCACTTTTCAGCCATGCCAAAAGGCCGATGTAATCCGTGTTGGGCCAATCACCGATTTTGCGCCCGAAAGACCCGCATTCGGCCTCGACGGCTTGAATAAGTGCTGCGTTTTCTTGCAAGGCGCGTACTTTGGGCGCGTTGCGAATGATGCGCCGATCGCCAAGAAGCTCGTGGAACCAATCCTCAGACATATGTGCGATGCGGTTCACATCAAAGTTGTGAAAGGCTTCCGTCATTTCCGCTTCTTTGGCTTGCAGCACTTTCATAGAAATGCCCGTGCCCATGATGCCAAAGCACATGGCGCGCAGCCAATCTGAGCCAGAAATCGCAGCCAATTCGTCGGCAGTCTTCGGTGTCTCGATCCCATCCAGCACGGCGCCAAAACCACCTTTGCGTTCGACCGCGATCATCAAAATATCATCATAGGACCGCATCACTCTCTCCTTATGTTGACCTGTATCCTGCAAATGTTGACCTGTATCCTGCAACCTGCCCCTAAATCGAGCAAGCGATTTTGCCGCATCACAGATGCAAATGCCCCCGATCACAGTTATCCGCGTTGACAAGGCCGCGCACTAGCGCGAAAAAGCGCGCACACATAACCCGCAACCGGGCGCTTAGTAGGCGCCAAAACGACGAGGAACGCCAAATGGCCCAAGTCAAACTCACCCTTCCCGATGGATCTGTACGCGAATATGACGCTGGCATCACGCCAGGCGAAGTGGCCGCTGATATTGCGACATCCTTGGGCAAAAAAGCCATTTCCGCGACCATCAACGGCGCGCATTACGATCTGCAATGGCCGATCACCGCAGACGCCGACATCTCAATTCACACCCTGCAAGACGACGATCAAGCGCTCGAGCTGATCCGCCACGATCTGGCGCATATCATGGCGCGCGCTGTGCAAGCGATCTGGCCCGATGTCAAAGTAACAATCGGCCCTGTGCGCGACTATGGCTGGTTCTATGACTTTGACCGCAAAGAGCCGTTTACCCCCGAAGATTTGGGTACGATTGAAGCCGAGATGAAGAAAATCATCAACGCCCGCGATGCTGTGAAAACCGAAACTTGGGACCGCGCCCGCGCGATCAAACATTACGAAGACG
>NZ_JBDMZG010000061.1:0-21048 GCF_039769035.1 Pacificibacter sp. | reverse complement strand
CGCGCGCCAATGGATCGGCACGCCCTATGTTCACCAAGCTTCCTGCAAAGGCGCGGGGACCGATTGTTTAGGTCTTCTGCGCGGTGTTTGGCGGGAAATTTACGGTGAAGAACCTGAATTGGTGCCAGCCTATACGCCTGATTGGTCCGAACCTCAGCGTGAGGAAAGACTGATGTTGGCTGCCAAAAAATACCTGAACCAAAAACCGATTTCCGAGATGGCAAGCGGCGACGTGCTGTTGTTTCGCATGCGCAAAAATGGCGTGGCGAAGCATCTTGGGATTGTTGGCGACGTTGGTGATGTCACGACCTTTATTCACGCCTACAGCGGGCACAGTGTTGTTGAAAACGCACTGACATTGCCTTGGCGTCGCCGCATAGCGGCTTGTTTTTCATTTCCGGACCACGGGGGCTAAGTCATGGCGACAATCGTACTTTCAGCAGTAGGTGCCGCAGCGGGTGCGTCCATTGGGGGCGGCGTGTTTGGCCTGTCTTCCGTGGTCATCGGTCGCGCCATTGGTGCCACCATCGGCCGCGCTATTGACCAGCGTGTGATGGGCGTGGGCAGCCAAGTTGTCGAAACCGGCAAGATCGATCGCTTTCGTCTAACCGGTGCCTCAGAAGGCACGGCAGTGGCGCAAGTTTACGGGCGTATGCGCGTTGGTGGTCAGGTCATTTGGGCCTCACAGTTCAAAGAACATACCACCACATCGGGTGGCGGAGGCAAAGGCGCGCCGTCTCAACCCACGGTGACAGAGTATAGCTATTCTATTTCTCTCGCCATTGCGCTGTGTGAGGGCGAGATTTCGCGTGTAGGCCGTATCTGGGCTGATGGTAAGGAAATCGCGCCAGACGACGTGACAATGCGCGTCTACACCGGCGCACAGGACCAGTTGCCGGACCCCAAAATGGAAGCCGTCGAAGGGGCTGGGCAAGTGCCGGCCTATCGCGGTGTTGCCTATGTGGTGTTCGAAGATTTGGACTTGTCGTCGTTTGGCAACCGCGTGCCGCAATTTACGTTTGAAGTGATGCGACCAGATCAATCGAGCGGCCCCAAAAGCGACATGACGCATTTGGTCAATGCCGTGGCGATGATCCCAGGTACTGGCGAATATGCGTTGGCAACTTCGCCTGTTTATCTTGAGGGCGATGTTGGTGAAACCACTGTTGCCAACGTGAATTCGGGTTCCGGCAAAACAGATTTCGAGACCTCGGTTGAAGCGCTCAAAGATGAGTTGCCGAATTGTGGATCAATATCCTTGGTGGTGTCTTGGTTCGGCGATGATCTGCGCTGCGGGTCGTGCAATTTGTTGCCAAAGGTCGAACAAAGTGAAGTAGATGGCAAAGATATGCCGTGGACTGCGGGTGGGTTCACACGTGCAACGGCGCAAGTGGTTCCAAGGGATGCAGATCAACGGGTAGTTTAAGGCGGCACACCGTCTGACCAGTCTGTGGTTCAAGCCATTGCTGCGCTGCAAGAGGCAGGGCAAGAGGTCATGTTCTATCCCTTCATTTTGATGGAGCAGTTGAGCGACAACGGTCTCACAGATCCGTGGACTGGTAATGCAAATCAGCCTGCCTTGCCTTGGCGCGGACGGATTACAACCTCACTCGCGCCGACCCAAAGCGGGACGACCGATGGCACGGCTGCTGCGGATGCAGAAGTGGCGGCATTCATGGGCACTGCTCAAGTGAGCGACTTTGCGGTTTCAGGCGACACAGTGGTGTATTCAGGACCGGCAGAGGCGTCCTATCGGCGTATGATTTTGCACTACGCGTATTTGTGCGCAGCGGCAGGCGGTGTTGAAGCCTTTTGCATCGGCTCTGAAATGCGTGGTCTGACACGCATACGCGGTGCAAATGGCTTTCCCGCAGTGGATGCGCTTGTGCAATTGGCTGCTGATGTGCGCGCCATTCTTGGGCCCGATTGTAAGATCAGTTACGCAGCGGATTGGTCAGAGTACTCTGGCTATTCCCTGAATGACGATTTGTATTACCCGCTCGATGCCTTGTGGGCCGATGACAACATCGACTTCGTTGGCATTGACAATTACATGCCGCTGTCTGATTGGCGCGACGAAGACGGGCACGCAGATGAAGCCTATGGATCGATTTATAATCTCGATTACCTCAAAGCAAATATTGAGGGCGGCGAGGGGTATGATTGGTATTATGCCCATCAAGAACACGCCGACGCGCAAATTCGCACGCCGATCCAAGACGGTGCCTACGGCGAAGATTGGGTTTGGCGGTATAAAGACATTCGCGGCTGGTGGGAAAATGACCACCACGAGCGCATTTCTGGCGCACGCGTTGAAACGCCAACACTTTGGGAACCCAAGTCAAAACCGATTTGGTTTACTGAAATAGGCTGTGCAGCTATCGACAAAGGTACAAACCAGCCGAATAAGTTTATCGACGCGAAGTCTTCTGAAAGTTCTTTGCCGAACTATTCGACCGGACGCCGTGACGACTACATTCAGCTGCAATATGTGCGCGCTTTGTCGGAATACTGGGCACACGGCGATGTGAATCCTGTGTCTGACATTTACGGCGCAAACATGGTGGACATGTCGCGGGCCCATGTTTGGGCGTGGGATGGACGGCCATACCCTGCATTTCCGAGTGTCACATCATTGTGGAGTGACGGTGGAAACTACGCAAAAGGGCATTGGCTCAACGGACGGTCTTCGGCACGTTCCTTGTCTGACGTTGTCGTCGAAATTTGCGAGCGTTCAGGCGTGTCAGATGTCGACGTGTCCGACCTTTATGGCATGGTGCGTGGCTACACTGTTGGCGAAATTTCAGGGGCGCGATCTGCATTGCAGCCTTTGATGCTGGCATTTGGGTTTGAGGCCATTGAACGCGACGGGCTTTTGACCTTCCGCTCACGTGATGGCAAATCAAAAGCTGAGGTGCACACAGACGCGCTTGCGATCAACAGCGATACCGAGGGCACGCTTGAGCTGACGCGGTCGCCAGATGCAGAAACGGCGGGCAGGGTGCGTTTGACCTTTGTCGATGCTGATGCAGATTTTGGCACGCGCGCTGAAGAAGCCATCTTCCCTGATGAACAAAGCCGGTTGGTTTCGCACTCCGAATTTCCTCTGGCGTTGACGCGCACAGAAGGGCGCCAAATCGTTGAACGGTGGTTGGCCGAAGCACGCATCGCGCGCGACACTGCGCGGTTTGCTTTGCCGCCATCGCGATATGACCTTGGCGCAGGGGATGTCATCGAACTTGATGGTGAGGCAGGTAAAACACGCTACCGCATCGACCACGCCACTTTGGGGGCAACCCGTGCGGTAGAGGCCGTACGTGTAGAAGAAGAGATCTATGAACCTTCAGATGCCGTGGAAGAAAACGTGACTGCAACGCCATTTGTGGCGCCTGTTCCCGTGGTGTCGCAATTCTTGGATCTGCCACTTTTGACCGGCGAGGAAACACCAAACGCACCGCACGTTGGGGCGACAGCGCGACCATGGCCTGGATCTGCTGCGGTCTACAGTTCAAGCGCTGATAGCGGTTATGAGATGAACACGTTGCTGGCAAGTTGGGCCACCATCGGCACGACACAAACTCTGTTGGAAGCCGCAGATCCCGCGATGTGGGATCGAGGTCCGGTACTGCGGGTCAAGCTGGTTCGTGGCACACTGAGCTCAGTGTCGGAAGAGGACGTGCTCAATGGTGCAAATGCTGCGGCGATTGGTGATGGATCGTCTTCAAATTGGGAGGTGTTCCAATTCGTGAACGCCACACTTGTTGCGCCGCGCACCTACGATCTGTCGTTGCGTTTGCGGGGGCAGGCTGGAACGGATGGGCTTGGGGCCTCTTGGCCGATTGGGTCGCGGTTTGTGTTGATTAACAGCGCTTTGCGCCAGATTGACATTGCGCAATCTGCACGGGGGTTGGCACGCCACTACCGCATTGGGCCGTCGCAACGACCATATGACGATCCAAGCTATTCACATTCTGTTGAAGCCTTTGATGGCATTGGACTTCGCCCATATGCACCGGCGCAAGTTCGTGCGACCCAGTCTGCGAGTGGGGACACATCGGTCACATGGGTGCGCCGGACGCGCATCGACGGTGACAGCTGGCAGTCGACCGAAGTGCCCTTGGGTGAAGCTTCGGAGCGATACATCGTACAGGTGCTGCAAGGCGGGCAGATTTTGCGTGAAGCAACTCTGAACACGCCGTCGTGGACCTACCTCGCGTCTCAAAAAACGGCTGATGGCCTTTCCGGCTCTTACACAGTTCAAATAGCCCAGATATCCGACAGTTTCGGAGCGGGTCTTTTCAAAAGGATTGAAATCAATGAGTGATACAAACCGCTTTTCACTGCCCCTTTTGCAGGCCGCTCAGGCGCAAAAACACGTGACCGTAAACGAGGCTTTGACGCGTCTCGACGGATTGATGCAACTGCGTTTACTGTCGGCCACTAACACGACGCCGCCATTGATACCGCAAGATGGCGATGCCTATGGCGTGCCTGCATCCCCCGTCAATGAATGGGCTGGGCAGGCGGGTAAAATCGCGCTGTTTTCCAATGGCGGATGGGTGTTCATACCTGTGACGCTCGGCATGCGGGCCTACATCGTCGACCAAAACGGTTGGGCCGGATTTGATGGAGCGGCGTGGCTCATGGGGGTGCAATCTTTGACTGCACACGGCGCCGGCATGCAAATGTTGGTCAAAGAGGTCGATCATACGATCGCGGCTGGGGCAACGTCCTCGGTCAGTCTTGCGATCCCCGGTCAGGCCGTGGTCTTTGGCGTCACTGGCCGTGTGCTAAACACGATCACGGGCACTTTGACGGGCTTCTCTGTGGGTGTTTCTGGCTCGGATAACCGGTACGGGTCTGGATTGTCATTGGCGAATGGCAGCTGGATGCGCGGACTTACAGGAACTCCGCTCACGTATTACTCGGCTGAGGATTTGGTCCTTACAGCTGAGGGCGGGGACTTTGCTAGCGGCGAAATCCGTCTGGCAATCCACTACGCGCAGTTTTCTTTGCCGTCTGCTTAAGGCGCCACCATAAGGACCATCGCCCGTTTGAATTTGAGCCTTCGCATGTCAGAGTGCGGAGGCTTTTTGCATCAGTTTCACGGAGATGTGCATTTTAGACGCGCTAGATCACTTGCGTTTTGAAGTTTCGCCTATCTATAGTATTGTAAGAAAAAGAGGATTTTCCTGATGGCAAAAACACGCACAAAACTTTCGGAACTGGATCCCGTTTGGTCGCAAATCGTCATAGAAGCGCGCCAAGCTGTCGATGCTGAGCCTTTGCTCGGCGGTCTTGTTCACGCGTGTATTTTGCATCACAGCACGTTGGAAGACGCGCTGGCGTATCGTGTCGCCCAAAAACTGGCCTCGGCAGATATGTCTGAGCAGCTTTTGCGTGAGCTCATCGATGAAGCATACGCAAATGATCCCGCATTGGGGCAAGCCGCCCGTGCTGACATCGTGGCTGTTTATGATCGCGATCCGGCGTGCCATCGCTACATCCAGCCTTTGTTGTATTTCAAAGGCTTCCAAGCCATTCAATCGTACCGCATCGCCAACTGGCTGTGGCGCAATGGGCGCGAAGACTTGGCGTATTTCATTCAGATGCGCGTATCAGAGCAGTTTTCTATCGACATTCACCCAGCCTGTAAAATTGGACAAGGTCTGTTCTTGGATCACGCCCATTCGCTTGTCTTTGGCGAAACAGCGGTGATTGGCAATAACGTGTCGATCCTGCATTCCGTGACGCTTGGCGGCACTGGCAAGCAAGACGAAGACCGTCACCCGAAGATTGGAGACGGCGTTTTGATCGGTGCAGGGGCCAGCATCTTGGGCAATATCAAAATCGGCGAATGCTCACGTGTTGCGGCTGGATCGGTTGTACTCAACGAAGTGCCGCGGTGCAAAACAGTTGCTGGTGTGCCTGCCAAAGTCGTTGGTGAGGCAGGGTGTTCGCAACCTTCCGTGTCCATGAACCAACTTGTTGGCGCGCGCGAAACAAAGTAAACGTTTCGCATCCCTGACAAAATTGGTCCCCCGTCAAATGAATTGGCGGGGGATTTTTCGTGCGTCAAAGATTTACAGCGGAAATCTAGGGTCGATCAGGCGTGAAGACGTCTGCGGCGGCAGACCGATGTCACGCCGAATGTGCGCGCTCACGCCATTGACCGATGACTTTGACGGTGGTGGCCGATGGCGACTGAACATTGCGTGCGCTGCCCTTAAAAAGACGCGCCGCGCGCCGTATTCGGCAATAAGCATTGAAATTGGGTCGTGAAGGGCGGACTCCGCCACAGGGGATTGGGTCAATTTTGACATTGAATCATTCTCTTACAGAAATCTGAAGAGCCTATTTTGAGTGAGGAAAATAACCGACAGTTCGGGCGCAAAACGCCGCTAAATCCGCCAGTTTTTGAGGGAAAGATGCGAAAGTGACAAAGCGCCTATGCGCAGCGTCGGAGGCATCCAAACTGAACCGTCAAAGAGAGGCAGATGGGAATGTTGCGAGTAGCGATGGTCATTAGCGTCTCCTTTTCTAAATGGGTTTCAGTTGCGATTCTTATAGGAAGGGAAATTTTATCGGCCAAGAAATTTAAACATGACACCTCTAGGTTGTGCCTTATCGGTCACAACACGTGCTTTTACCGCATGCACAAAAAAAGCCCCACCAAAGCGGGGCCTTTTAAATTCTCTGAAGCTTGGCTTACGCCAGCATTGCCACAGGGTTTTCCAAGTTCTCAACGATGGCGTTGAGCAGGTTCGCCCCTACAGCGCCGTCGATCACGCGGTGATCCACGGACATGGTGACAGACATCACTGTCGCCACTGTCAATTCGCCGTCTTCGCCAACCACAGGCTGCTTTTTGCCCGCGCCCACAGCCAAGATACCGGCATGGGGTGGGTTCACGATAGCGTCGAAGTTGTCGATGCCGAACATGCCCAAGTTGGAGATCGCGAAAGAGCCGCCTTGGTATTCTTGCGGCGCGAGCTTGCGATCACGTGCTCGTTTGGCAAGGTCTTTCATCTGTGTGGACAAAGCGGACAAGGATTTCATGTCTGCGTCTTCGAGCACTGGCGTGAACAACCCGCCTTCGATCGCCACAGCCACAGCCACGTCAGAGGACTTCATCTGCAACACACGGTCGCCAGCCCAGACAGCATTCGCTTCAGGAACCGCTTGCAAAGCGTTTGCTACAGCTTTGATAATAAAGTCATTCACCGACAGTTTCACGCCGCGGACTTCCAATTGTTTGTTCAACTGAGAGCGGAACTTGAGCAACGCATCAAGCTTGATGTCGCGGCGCAGGTAGAAGTGCGGAATGGTTTGTTTTGCCTCAGACAAGCGCGAAGCGATGACTTTGCGCATACCGTCGAGTGCGATTTCCTCGTACTCACGACCTTCGTACATTTTAGCAACCATGTCTGCAGAAGCACCTTGTGGCGCAGCTGCTGCGGCAGCAGGTGCCGGAGCGGCGGCTTTCGGCGCCTCAACTTTTGGCGCTGCTGTTGCGTTTTCAACGTCGGCTTTGACGATGCGACCTTTCGGGCCAGAGCCCGCGATGCCAGACAGGTCCAGACCTTTTTGCGCTGCGATGCGACGTGCCAGTGGTGACGCAAAGACGCGCTCACCAGATGCTGCAACAGGTGCCGCAGGGGCAGGGGCCGCAGCTGCTGGTGCAGCAGAATCTGTAGCTGGTGCAGCAGCAGGCGCCGCCGCCGCAGGTGCCGCAGCGCCAACAGAGTCCATTGCAGAGGCGTCTTCGCCCTCTTCCAGCAAGATGGCGATTTGTGCGTTTACTTTCACGCCTTCGGTGCCTTCCGCGACTGTGATCTTGCCGATCACACCCTCGTCAACAGCCTCAAATTCCATCGTTGCTTTGTCAGTTTCGATTTCCGCAATCACGTCGCCAGAGACAACAGTGTCACCTTCTTTGACGTTCCATTTTGCCAGTGTGCCTTCTTCCATTGTCGGAGAAAGCGCGGGCATGAGAAGTTCGATAGCCATGGTTCAGTCTCCTTAACGGTATGTCACATCTTTGACAGCCGCGACGACTTCGTCGACGGTGATCAAAGCGTGTTTTTCAAGGTTCGCAGCATACGGCATTGGCACGTCTTTGCCTGTGCAGTTGATCACTGGCGCGTCCAAGTAATCAAACGCTTCTTGCATGATCACGTTGCTGATGTAGCCACCAACAGACCCTTGTGGCCAGCCTTCTTCGACAGTCACACAGCGGTTGGTTTTGCGCACAGATGCCAAGATGGTTTCAGTGTCCATTGGACGCAAAGTCCGCAGGTTGATCACCTCAGCTGCAATGCCTTCAGCTGCCAATTTCTCAGCCGCTTCCAAAGCATAACCGACACCGATGCCGAAGGAGACGATGGTGACATCATCACCAGCGCGCTCGATCTTGGCTTTGCCGAATGGGATAGTGAAGTCGTCCATGACAGGCACATCGAATGATTTGCCGTACATGATTTCGTTTTCGAGGAAGATCACCGGATTGTCGTCGCGGATCGCTGTTTTCATCAGACCTTTGGCGTCAGCGGCAGAGTAGGGCATGACCACTTTCAGGCCAGGCACTTGCATGTACCAAGCGGCGTAACACTGGGAGTGCTGCGCGCCAACACGGGCAGCAGCGCCGTTGGCACCACGGAACACCATAGGCGCGCCCATCTGGCCACCAGACATGTAGAGTGTCTTGGCGGCAGAGTTGATCAAGTGGTCAATCGCTTGCATGGCAAAGTTGAATGTCATGAATTCCACGATCGGACGCAGACCGCCGAAAGCGGCGCCTGTCGCGATGCCGGCAAAGCCGTGCTCGGTGATTGGCGTGTCGATCACGCGTTTCGCGCCGAATTCGTCCAACATGCCTTGGGAGATTTTGTAAGCGCCTTGGTATTCGGCCACTTCTTCGCCCATGAGGAACACGTTTTCGTCTGTGCGCATTTCTTCTGACATCGCATCACGCAGCGCTTCACGCACTGTGGTGGATTTCAGCTCTGTGCCTTCGGGGTAGTCTGGTTCGACAGCAACAGGCGCCGGCGCTGGGGCCGCGGCAACTGCAGGCGCTGCGGCAACAGGAGCGGCCTCAACTGCGGCAGGGGCTGCTGCGGCTGGGGCAGAGGCGCTCAGGTTGGATGCGTCTTCGCCTTCTTCGACCATGATCGCGATGGCTTCATTCACTTTGACGCCTTCTGTGCCTTCAGCCACGAGGATTTTCCCCATGATGCCTTCGTCCACAGCTTCGAATTCCATCGTCGCTTTGTCGGTTTCGATTTCAGCGATGATATCGCCGGATGAAATGGTGTCGCCCTCTTTGACGAGCCATTTCGCAAGTGTGCCTTCTTCCATTGTCGGAGAGAGGGCGGGCATAAGTAGTTCAATAGCCATGAGTGAATTCCTCCCTCGAATTAGGCGTAAATATCTGTCCAGAGTTCTTCCAAAGCGGGCTCAGGGCTCTCTTTGGCGAATTCTGCAGAGGCGTTGACCACAGTCTTGATCTCTTTATCGATCGCTTTGAGATCATCCTCAGTGGCGTGTTTGCCAGTGAGCAACAAGGAGCGAACCGCTTCAATTGGGTCACGCTCTTCGCGCATCTTTTGCACTTCTTCACGCGAGCGGTATTTGGCTGGATCAGACATGGAGTGACCGCGGTAACGGTATGTTTTCACTTCCAAAATGTACGGACCTTTGCCTGCACGACAATGCGCAACAGCTTTTTCTGAGGCTTCTTTCACCGCCAGCACATCCATGCCGTCGACTTCTTCGCCTTTGATGCCGTATGCAGCACCGCGTTCCCACAAGGATGGGGATTTGGTAGAGCGTTGGACGCTTGTGCCCATAGCGTATTGGTTGTTTTCGATGACGAAAATCACCGGCAAGTCCCAAAGCTGCGCCATGTTGTAGGTCTCGTAAACCTGACCTTGGTTGGCAGCGCCATCGCCGAAGTAGGCGAAAGTCACATTGTCATTGCCTTTGTATTTGTCAGAAAACGCCAAACCTGCGCCGAGCGGCACTTGCGCGCCAACGATGCCGTGACCGCCATAGAAATGTTTCTCTTTCGAGAACATGTGCATGGAGCCGCCTTTGCCTTTGGAATAACCGCCTTCGCGACCAGTCAATTCAGCCATAACGCCGTTTGGATCCATACCACAGGCGAGCATGTGCCCGTGATCGCGGTAGGATGTGATGCGCTTGTCGCCTTCTTTGGTTGCGGCCTCTAGGCCAACAACAACGGCTTCTTGGCCGATGTAAAGGTGGCAAAAGCCGCCGATCAGGCCCATACCGTAAAGCTGACCCGCCTTTTCTTCAAATCGGCGGATAAGGAGCATGTCCTTGTAATATGAGAGCAATTCGTCTTTTGAAATGTTCGCTTTGCTTGCGGCATTTGCGGTGGTTTTCTTGGGCGCCATACGGCTTCCTCCTCCAGAGTCGCAGATATAGTTTAGTGTTAAACTATATACTATAGGACTCTTTCTCAAAATGCACCAAGAAATTACCATGCGTCGCGCGCAGCAGCTATGCGCTCAGCGCAAGGCTTCCGATCCATCATGAAGGCGTAGGGTTGACCTGATGATGGTATGCATTTAATCATTTGGTTATGGAACGAATCGGTTATATAGATAAAGGCCCAACTGGCGGTCAACGTGGCGACCTGTCTGGGCCTGCTTTGGATGCGATGTTTGCAGCTCTAGCTGACCCCACGCGCCGCGCCATCTTGGCGCGGTTGGCGCAAGGTGAGGCAAGCGTGGGGCAGTTGTCTCAGCCGTTTGCAATGAGTCAGCCTGCAGTGTCAAAGCACCTAAAGGTGCTTGAAAAAGCTGGATTGGTCACGCGTGCAGTGGACCGGCAGCGCCGTTTGGCGCGGCTCAATCCAGCACCTTTGGCAGAGGCCGTTAAGTGGTTGGAAAACTTGAGAGCATTTTGGATGGGGAGCTTCGATCAATTGGATGCCCTGTTAGAGGATTTAAAACAAGACAGTGAGGAGCCAGAAGATTAATGGATGTTTACAAACTAAAGAGAGAATTCAACGCCACACCAGACTTGGTTTGAACAGCATGGACGTACCCCAAACACGTCGCGCATTGGTATGGCCCAGGTGTCGAAACCGTCATTCATGGCTTTGATCTACGGGTCGGAGGTGCGTGGTTGACCGAAATGAAAATGGGCCCGAACTCCATGTATCAGCGGGCTGATTTCACGGCGATTGAGGTCGGGAAGCGATTGACCTGTATCCAAGCTAACACAGACGCTGAGTGGAGTGTCGTCGACAATATGATGATGCCGGACATGCCGCGTTTGCTTGAGCTTGATGTGGAGTTTTCTGCGAAAGGGGCAGGGACCCAGATGCTGCTGACGTGGTCGCCGCACAATGCCACAGATGTTGAAAAAGCGGCCTTTGCTGGCGCGATGTCCAAAATGGGCGGGGGCTGGTCAGCAGGTATGGATCTGCTCGAAGAGCTTTTGTCGTCTCTTTAGCTGTTGGATTGGGTTCGCTAAGAGTGCTCTAGAAACACTCTTAGCGAATGACCAACTCATCGGCGCGCACATAGCCCAGAATTTCTCGCGCTTGTTCGTCGAGAAGGTCTAGGTCCAGATAGCCATCAGACATACGCAACGTTTTGTTACGCATGACATCAAGTTCTGCCGCAAGTATCTCACTCTTCGCATGTAGGTCGTCAAGCTCCGCCTCAATTTGAATGCGACGGAACAGCCCGTACTCACCTTGCACGGAGGCAAAGGTGAAGTAACCGCCGAGAGCGACGATTATGGCTGTATATATCAGAACAGCGAAAGAAGGACGTTTGCGGATGGACGCCATGATAGGGGTTACCTGTATTTACTGCCACGGCCACCTCTTATGGGTGATCCGTAGAGCGAATATGGCATGACCGAATCACTTTGTGAATCCTTTTTCGGTCTTGCGAATGATTTTTTTGAACTGGTGCAATTGGGTGGATTTAGCCGATTTTGCAGGGCGCCTAGGTGCATCAGCTAAGCAAGAAAGGGGGCGAAACATCTAGTGTTGCGCCCTCAGAATGCATCCGTATGTAGAGAAATTAGCCTGCGACAGAGGCCGCGTGAATTTCTTTGGTTGCTGCGCCGAGTATTGCATCAAAGTCACTGTCCACCTGTTTGGCGTTCAAACCTTGAATAAGAGCGCGAGAAAATGACGCGATCATGCCGGTGTTTTGAGCAAGTTTTGCGTTGGCTTCTTCGCGAGAATATCCACCAGACAAACATACAACTTTCAACACGCGTGGGTGGTCGATCAGCGGTTTGTAAAAGTTCGGAACGGTTGGCAATGACAGTTTCAGCATCACTTGTTTGCTGTCATCCAATGCGTCCAGCTGTGCCAGAATTTCGTCGCGCAAAATTGCTTCGGCTTCGGCTTTGTCTGCGATTGTAATGGTCACTTCAGGTTCAAGCATTGGCATAAGGCCAGCTTTGATCACCTGTTCGCCAATTTCGAACTGTTGTTTGACCACGGCTTTGATGCCAGCAGGGTTGGCCGCATTCACGACGGAGCGTTCTTTCGTGCCGAACACTTTCAATGAGGCTGCGCGCGCTAAAAGATCGTCAAGACCTGGGTTTGGTTTCATCAGTTGAACGCCGTTTTCTTCGGCTTCCAAACCTTTGTCGATCTTCAAAAATGGCACGATGCCTTTTTCTTCGAACAGGTATTGTGGTGTCGGTTTGCCCGCAACTTGGCGATCCATTGTCATTTCAAACAAGATCGCGCCGATGACTTTGTCTGATGTGAAGACAGGAGACTGCATAATGCGTGAGCGCATGGCGTGGATCATGTCAAACATTTGTTCGTCGCCATTGTATTCGTCTGGTTCGATCCCGTACTGCGCCAGTGCCTTCGGTGTGGAGCCGCCTGATTGATCAAGGGCAGCGATAAAGCCTTGGCCGTCGCGGATTTTGGCAGTCATTTCTTGGATCGACATAGATTTTCCTCATTACGTCTAGGTCCCATCGAGGGGACAGGGCATGGGTCTGAGGTGTGCGTAGCGTGGGAATTAATTTCGCGCAATTGTGATCGCGCTAACATAAGAAATGGTTGCGCTAACAGTCAGATTGTTGGCGCTAACATCTTGATCGTGCAGTGATTTTTGCAAGACAAATCTGCGGGTTTTCCCGTAAAAAAGAAAAAAACGCCTGCGCTCGTGAGAGGCAGGCGTTTTGAGATTCAGATCAGTGGAGTGGTGCGCGCCTTAACCAAGTGCGGTCACACCTGGAAGATCTTTGCCTTCCATCCACTCAAGGAATGCACCGCCAGCGGTCGAGATATAGGTGAAGCTGTCAGCCACACCGGCCTTATTCACCGCAGACACCGTGTCACCGCCACCTGCAACAGAAATCAATGCACCTGCATCTGTCTGTTTGGCAATCTCAGCCAGCATGGCAAACGTGCCTGTGCCAAACGGCTCAAGTTCAAACACGCCCAAAGGCCCGTTCATGATCAGTGTTTGTGCGGCAGCAATCGTGGCGTTGATCTGCGCGACGGACTTTGGACCAGCATCGAAAATCATCGCATCATCAGGGCAATCTGCGACATCAACCGTTTCATTTTTGGTGTTTGCAGCAAATTCCCAAGCGATAGTCACATCCACTGGCAAAATGATCTCGCAGCCAGCTTCGTCGGCTTTCTTCAAAATGTCGCGCGCTGTATCGGCCAAGTCGTGTTCGCACAGAGATTTCCCGACATTCACGCCCTTGGCCGCCAAGAATGTGTTGGCCATGCCACCACCGATCACAAGGTGATCCACTTTGCGCACGAGGTTGCCCAAAAGATCCAATTTGGTCGACACTTTCGCGCCGCCAACAATTGCCACTACAGGGCGTTTGGGCGTGGAAAGAGCCGTTTCCAGCGCAGAGAGTTCTTGCTGCATCAAACGGCCAGCGCAAGAGGGCAACAAGTGCGCCACGCCTGTGGTCGACGCGTGCGCGCGGTGGGCCGCAGAAAACGCATCGTTGCAGAAAATATCGCCCAAAGAGGCCAAGAACTGCGCCATACGCGGGTCGTTGTCTGTTTCCATGTTGGTAAAACGCGTGTTCTCAACCAAAACAACAGAGCCAGCAGGCAAAGCGTCAAGCGCCTCGCGAGATGGTTTTTCGATGAATGTAATCTCGCGTCCAAGCGTTTCCGTGACCGCAGGCAAA
The DNA here is from genome assembly GCF_039769035.1 of Pacificibacter sp. NCBI lineage: Bacteria > Pseudomonadati > Pseudomonadota > Alphaproteobacteria > Rhodobacterales > Roseobacteraceae > Pacificibacter > Pacificibacter sp. The sequence continues at coordinate 6,873 of NZ_JBDMZG010000061.1, read as the reverse complement.
ATGTGAGACAAAGACAGCTCAGGCACATATTCGCCTTTTGGGCGACCATAGTGCGCCAACATGACTGGCACACCGCCTTTGGCGACGATTTCGTCGATCGTTGGTTTGATGCGCTCAATACGGGAGGCGTCTGTGACAACTCCGTCTTTCATAGGCACATTGATGTCCACGCGTGTGAGCACAATTTTGCCGTTCAATTCCATGTCGTCGAGCGTTTTCCAAGCCATGAGGGTATCCTTGCAGGGGTGTTGGATGAATTTACACCTGTTTTACCGCGCGTGTCCCCAAGGTCAATGGTCACGACTGCGTCACCGGCCCCATGATGGTGAAACTTGCTCTTTCCCTTGGCGCATTTGCACCGTAGATTGCGCGCCAATCGACCTTATTTACAAAAGCAGGAGCCTCACCATGGCTGATATCAAAGATCCAGAAAACACGATCCTCGTTGAACTTGAGCACGGCCAAGTCGTGATCGAACTTTTGCCTGACGTGGCGCCTCAGCATTGTGAGCGCATGAAAGAACTTGCGCGCGCTGGTGCATACGACGGCGTTGTGTTTCACCGCGTGATCGATGGTTTCATGGCGCAAACTGGTGACGTTCAGTTCGGCAACCAAAACAAAGACTTTGAAATCCGTCGCGCAGGCACAGGCAGCTCTGACTTGCCAGATGTTCCAGCAGAATTCTCAAGCTTGCCACATGACCGCGGCACATTGGGCGCTGCACGCAGCCAGAACCCGAACTCTGCCAACTCACAGTTCTTCATCAACTTTTCCGACAACCACTTCCTCAACAACCAGTACACAGTTTACGGCCGTGTGATTTCTGGCATGGAAGCTGTCGACAAGATCACCCGTGGCGAACCTGCGCGTTACCCTGACTCCATGATCTCAGTCAAAGTGGCCGCAGATGTTTAAGGCTTCGCTCACAGTACTGGCTTTGTTGGCATCGGCGCCTGCCTTTGCCGCAGGCCTCGACATCACTGTCGAAGGCGAAGCGAACGGCGTGATCCACATCGATTTGCTGGAAGATCTGGCGCCAAATCACGTGGCACAAATCACCCAATTGGCTTCTGAGGGCGCATATGACAACGTGGTGTTTCACCGCGTGATCGATCGCTTCATGGCGCAAACCGGTGATGTGCAGTTCGGCAAAACCGATGCAGAGGCCTTTGACATGTCCCGTGCGGGCATCGGCGGCTCTGAACTGCCGGATCTGAAGGCCGAGTTTACAGGCGAAAGCTTTGAGACTGGCGTGGTGGGCATGGCGCGGAGCGCGAGCCCAGATTCAGCCAATTCACAGTTTTTCATCATGTTTGCGCCAGCACCACACCTCAACGGGCAATACACCGTTGTTGGACGTGTGACTGAAGGCATGGACGTGGTGAACGCGATTAAAAAAGGTCTTGGCGGCAACGGTGCTGTCATTGGTGCACCAGACAAAATGGCGTCTGTGACCGTTACAGACTAACGCATTTTCAAGACCTTAAGTGATTGGCCTCGCGGGTTCGCGGGGCCTTTTTCATGTCGCGCGCTCATCGCGCCAGATCAAACCCGCGTGAGCAGGGCTATGTGCAACGCCATTTCCATGCAAGGCTCATGGCCACCTTGAGGGAGGTCTGTCTAATGCGTCTTTTTACTCTTTTGATATTGTGTTTTGGGCTTGCCGTTGGCGCCGCCACTGCAGAGCCAAGCCAGTGGTCGCGGGCGTGGCCCGATACTGATTTTAGCCGCACTGCGGTAGCAGACTGGTCCGAGATCATGTCTGGTGGCCCTGGAAAAGACGGTATCCCAGCGATTGATACGCCCACGTTTATTTCGGTTTCAGATGAAACACGCCTGTCACCACGCGAAGCGGTGCTTTCGGTGACCATCGGCAACACAAGTCGCGCCTATCCCATCCGCTATTTGATGTGGCATGAAATCGTCAACGACACGATCGAAGGCCAGCCAGTCGCGGTCACGTTTTGCCCTTTGTGCAACTCTGCGATGGTGTTTGATCGGCGCGTTGATGGCGATGTGCTCAGCTTTGGTGTCTCAGGTCTTTTGCGCCACTCCGATATGGTTATGTACGATCGTGAAACCGAAAGCTGGTGGCAGCAAGCCATCGGTGAGGGGATCGTCGGTCATCACACTGGAACGGAACTCACGCCACTTGTCGGGTTGATGCAAGGCTGGGACCAGTTCAAGGCCGAATATCCCGATGGCGAAGTGATGGATGAACCGAACCTGCCGCGTCGCTATGGCCAAAATCCTTATGTGAATTATGACAGCTCCAGACGCCCGTTTTTGTTCAACGGAGAAATGCCACCGCACAATGTTCCACCCTTGTTGCGCGTGGTGCGGGTGGGGGATCGTGCGTGGCCGATGGACCGACTGGCCAAGCTTGGTGCCGTGACAGAAGCGGGCGTGACGATTACATGGGCAAGGGGACAGGCTTCCGCGCTGGACACCAACAGTTTGGGGCAGGGGCGCGAGGTTGGCAGTATCCGCGTCACGGATGACACAGGCCAAGACGTGCCGCATGATGTGTTGTTTGCCTTCGCCTTTCACGCCTTTTATCCCACGGGGACATGGATGCTGGACTGACGAAAAAAGGGGCCGCAGATGCAGCCCCTTTTATAAAAGCGTATATTTATCAGATTCTTGACTGCGTTATTTCAACACAACCAAGGCGTGGCGTTTTTTGCCCGCCGACAGCTTCATAGGTGCGCCCAAGTCTGCAGCCGTCACGATAAGGCCCGCGTCTTTGTGATCCGCGTCATTTACTTTCGCACCGCCGCTGGCGAACAAGCGCTTGGCATCTTTGCCTGTGCCCGCAAGGCCAGCACGCACAAACAGCTGCACAATCGAAATACCATCGCCAATGTCGTCGGCTGTCAGGTCTAGCGTCGGCAGATCATTCCCCGTGCCGCCTTTTTCAAACACTTCATGCGCGGTTGCTTCGGCCGCTTTGGCAGCGTCCCGACCGTGCAAAAGTGCCGTCACTTCGTTGGCCAAAATGATCTTGGCCTCGTTGATGTCAGACCCTTTGAGAGCCCCCAGACGGTCACATTCCTCAATCGGCAACTCCGTGTAGAGCTTCAAGAAACGGCCAGTGTCGGCATCCGTCGTGTTGCGCCAGAACTGCCAGAATTCGTAAGAGCTCAGCATATCTTCATTGAGCCAAATCGCGCCAGATTGCGACTTGCCCATCTTTTTGCCATCCGACGTGGTTAGCAAAGGCGACGTAAGCCCGTAAATGGAATTGTCGATCACGCGGCGTGTCAAATCGATACCGTTGACGATGTTACCCCATTGATCCGAGCCGCCCATTTGCAGCAAACATCCGTAACGACGGTTGAGCTCCAAAAAGTCATAAGCCTGCAAAATCATGTAGTTAAACTCAAGGAACGACAAAGATTGCTCGCGATCAAGGCGTGACTTAACGCTCTCAAAAGACAACATGCGGTTGACCGAGAAATGCTTGCCGATGTCGCGCAAAAACTCGAGGTAGTTCAACCCATCAAGCCATTCTGCGTTGTTCAGCATCAAGGCTTTGTTCGGCGCATCGCTGTCATAATCGATGTAGGCAGAAAACACCTTTTTGATGCCCGCAATGTTTTCGTTGATCTTGTCTTCGGTCAGCAAAGGGCGCTCATCTGCGCGGAAACTTGGGTCGCCTACCTTCGTGGTGCCACCGCCCATCAAGGTGATCGGCTGGTGCCCAGTTTTTTGCAACCAGCGCAACATCATGATTTGAATAAGAGAACCAACATGCAAAGACGACGCAGTGGCGTCAAAGCCGATATAGGCCGGAACCACGCCTTTGCTCAGGGCTTCATCAAGGCCTTGATAATCGGTGCAATCGGCCAGAAAACCGCGTTGCATCATCACTGCCATAAAGTCTGATTTTGGGTGGTAGGTCATTGCTCTCATTATCCATTTGTCGGGCGTGTGTTGCCTGATATATCTGGCCAAACGCCAAAGGGAAAGAGTGTCATGTCAGGGAATACAAAAGCGGAACCAAAATGGGTCGCAGGGTGCATGTCTGGCACCTCTTTGGATGGCGTCGATGTGGCGCTTGTCTTGACCGATGGCGCGCAGATTTTTGAATTCGGTGACAGCTTTTTTCGCCCATATTCTGAAGCAGAACAGGCGCTTTTGCGGTCGCAACTTGGATCATGGGACGCCAGCGATGCGGCTGTTGATTTAATCCACACGGCCCACGCGGATGCTTTGAGCAAGTTGCAAGGCACTGAAATCATTGGGTTTCACGGGCAGACTTTCGCCCATGACCCAAAGGGTCGTGGTACTTATCAAGCGGGTGACGGAGCGGTTTTGGCAGCTAAAACTGGTAAATCTGTGGTTTGGGATTTTCGCAGCGAAGATGTGCAAATGGGCGGGCAGGGCGCGCCGCTTGCGCCGTTTTATCATCATGCCTGTGCGCGCTATATCGGGGCGACCGAACCGTTGATTTTTTTGAATTTGGGCGGTGTTGGCAATTTGACTTGGGTCGATCCAAACATCGAAGATCCCGCCCAAGAGGGCGCTCTTTTGGCATTTGACACTGGCCCTGCTAATGCGCCGATCAATGATTTGATGCAGGCGCGGTTGGGCAAATCCTTTGACAAAAACGGCGATCTGGCGGCGCGCGGCACGGTGGATGCGACGCTGTTGGAGGCCTTTGCAAATCATCCCTACTTCGCAGTTGTGCCTCCTAAGTCATTAGATCGAAACAATTTTCATGACGTTCTGACGCAGGTGGAAAACTTGCAGGATGCAGATGCCGCCGCCACCTTAACGGCAATGGCCGCCGTGTCTGTTGCCATGGGTGTTGCGCAATGTCCAACCGCGCCCGCGCGTGTTTTGGTGTCTGGTGGAGGGCGCAAAAATGCGGTGATGATGGCGATGCTTGCGACGCATTTAAATTGCCCTGTTGAGCCGATCGAAGCGGTGGGTTTGGACGGCGATATGTTGGAGGCGCAGGCCTTTGCCTATCTGGCGATGCGGGTCAAACGGGGGCTTCCCACGAGCTGTCCAAGCACCACGGGTGTGTCCGCGCCAATTGGTGGTGGGCGTATGTCTGCGCCGGAATAAGGCCCAAATAAGGCACAAGGTTTAAACTGTTTAACGTTTGCGCCGTAGGGCAGTTTACATGTTTTAAAGGTTTTTGCGCGCGGATTTCGACGATTTACCCTCTTGGGATGTCAAAACCTGTGTCGGCCAAAGTGAACCCGTCGAATTGAAATGCGGGCGAAACGGTGCAGCCGACCAGTGTCCAATCGCCCGTGGTTTTCGCCGCCTGCCAATGATCTTTGGGGACGATGATCTGGGGCGCTTGTCCGTCCATGACATCTGGTCCGAGGATATGATCCGTGGCGGGGCCGTTGTCCGTGGCGCTCATAGACAGGACAAGGGGAGCGCCTGCATAATAATGCCAGATTTCCACCGCATCTACGCGGTGCCAGTGCGAGGCTTCGCCTGCTTTGAGTAAGAAATAGATACAGGTGCCAGATGGTCTTGAGTGGGTGCCTGCGTCATCCTCTGCCTTGGCGATCCAAGTTTGACGGTAGTAGCCGCCCTCCGGATGGGGCGTCAGGTTTAGTTTCGCGATCAGATCATCTGCCGTGGGCGTGTTTTGCATATCGGTCTCGTCGTGTGTTCAGTCAGCGGCTTGGGGTCACTGTGACGTGGGGCGCGCAGGGGCGCAACTGTGTTGGCGGTACAGCGAGATCCGTCGTGTTCGCATTTAGGGGGAATATTTTCAGATTTTCCCCCTAAATGCGTATCATGTCGATTAGAGCGCGCTTCCATGGATTGAATGTGCCTTGATCCATTCGCGAATGTAAGTATGGGTCGGGCCATAGGAGACGGGGTGCGTGGCGTGGCAGCCTGAACAGGGGGTGAAGTTGGGCATCGCGACGTTCCTGTAGAAATTTCTTTCTCGGAGTATTCAGGCCGTCGTAAGAAGAAAAGCCCCACCAATTGGCGGGGCTTTTGTAATTTTGTCAATCGCTCTCAGTCAGGCACCAATAATGCCTGTCGTGGCTCACGACTTGAGGATGGATGTGCCGGCGTATTCTGCTGTGGCGCCGAGTTCTTCTTCGATGCGGATCAGCTGGTTGTATTTGGCCATACGGTCTGAACGCGACAGCGACCCTGTTTTGATCTGACCACAGTTGGTTGCAACAGCAAGGTCCGCGATGGTCGCGTCTTCGGTTTCGCCGGAGCGGTGCGACATGACGTTGGTGTAGCGTGCGCGGTGGGCCATATCGACGGCTTTGAGGGTCTCAGACAAGGAGCCGATTTGGTTCACTTTGACGAGCATGGAGTTGGCCACGCCTTGTTTGATGCCATCAGCGAGACGCACAGGGTTTGTCACGAAGAGATCATCGCCCACGAGCTGCACTTTGTCGCCGATTTTTTCGGTCAAAAGCTTCCAGCCAGCCCAATCGTCTTCGTCCATGCCGTCCTCAATCGAGATGATTGGGTAGTCGTCACAGAGAGCCGCCAAGTAGTCAGCGTTTTCAGCAGAGGACAAGGATTTGCCTTCGCCTTTGAGTTCGTATTTGCCATCTTTGAAGTACTCAGAAGAAGCACAATCCAGCGCAAGGAAGATGTCTTTGCCCGGAACGTAGCCTGCTTTTTCGATAGACTTGATAATGAAATCAAGCGCTTCACGAGAGGAGTTGATCGCAGGGGCAAAGCCGCCTTCATCGCCGATACCTGTGTTGTAGCCCGCAGTAGAGAGCTCTTTTTTCAGCGTGTGGAACACTTCAGCGCCCATGCGGATCGCCTCTTTGATGTTCGAGGCAGACACTGGCATGATCATGAATTCTTGGATGTCGATCGGGTTGTCCGCGTGCTCGCCACCGTTGATGATGTTCATCATCG
>NZ_JBDMZG010000060.1:0-97230 GCF_039769035.1 Pacificibacter sp. | reverse complement strand
CACTACCGCCGCTCCATCCAGCCCCGCAGTCAATCGCTCGCTGCCGGTAGAGGGGGTTCTAGTGCTAACCAACACAAGCCGCAAGTGGTTTTTACGACTTTGTCGCACTTATTGCGCAAAAAGATGCTAACCTGCTCATTTCATTGAAGATAGCGCCCAAAAAAAGTTCACAATTTGGCCGTTCAAAATGGATTTCTGACGGCATTTTGGTGCCGCCGCCCTGCCCCGTCCGACTCGCGGCGTTTTTAGAGGGCAAAAACAACGAAATGCGAGTCGGTTTCCCGACTCGCATCATCAATTTAGGTCTGAATTGGCTCTCTAGGCCTGCATGGGCAACCAAAGCACAATCATTGGGAAGGCCACCAACAACGCGATGGTGATGGCATCCGCGATGAAGAACGGCGTCACACCTTTGAACACGTCTTGCACAGTGAGGTCGTCACGTACCCCAGCCACAACGAAACAGTTCAAGCCGATGGGCGGCGTGATCAGACAGAACTCCGCCATTTTGACCACCAAGATGCCGAACCAAATCGCACACATAGGACCGGACATCCCAAAGGCACTGTCTGCGGCCAAAACAGCTTCGCCGCCATTGAGCGCCATGACCGCAGGATACACCACAGGCAGCGTCAAAAGCATCATGCCGATCGCATCCATAAACATGCCCAGCACAGCATAGGCCAACAAGATGCAGATCAAGATCATCAGCGGTGGCATCGCCAAGGATCCAAGCCAATCCGAGAAGGCCCCTGGCAGGTCAGCAAAGCCGAGAAAGCGCACATATATAAGCACGCCCCAAATGATGGTGAAAATCATCACTGTCAGCTTGGCGGTTTCCAACAGGGCGTTTTTCAACTCTCCCCAGCGCATACCGCGATAGAGCGCCATCAAGAAGACCACAAAGGCCCCGATCGCGCCGCCTTCTGTCGGTGTGCCCCATGCTTCGCCACCAAACGGATTGTAGACGAACAAGATAATGGTGAGCACAACGATTAAGATGGGGGCCGCAGCAGGCAAGCACTCAAAGCGTTGCTTCCAAGAAAATCCACCAACGGGGGGACCAAAGCCTTTGATTGTCATCGCCAATCCGACGATCAACAACGCATAGATGATGGCAGAGAACAGGCCCGGGATGAAGCCCGCCAACAACAACTTGCCCACGTCTTGTTCCACGATGATCGCATAAATCACAAGAATGGCGGATGGGGGAATAAGCGAGGCCAATGTGCCACCTGCCGCCACCACACCTGCCGCAAAGCGTTTGTCATACCCCGCCGCAAGCATTTCAGGGATAGCGATGCGAGCAAACACAGCAGACGTGGCCACAGATGCGCCAGATACAGCCGCAAAGCCAGCCGTTGCAAAGATAGTCGCAACAGCCAAGCCGCCCGGCACCCAAGCGATCCAACGTTTGGCCGCCGTGAACAGAGCTTTCGTCAGCCCTGCGTAATAGGCCAAATAGCCGATCAATATGAAGGTGGGGATCAGGCTCAAAGCTTGGCTTGAGACTTTCGAATGGGGCACCTGCCCCGCTGTTTTCACCGCGACGGTCAAAGCCCAGCCAAAGTCATTCGGATCAAAGCCCTTTTTGGCCCAGAAAATCCAGATCAAGCCCACAAGACCCACAGTGCCCGCAGCAAAAGCCACGCGCATGCCCATGATCACCAAAGCCAAAAGACCGAGCGAGACGATAATGCCAATTTCAATAGGTTCCATATCGCGCGTTCCTTATTCTTCGCGGCCAGACATGGTGCTGGCCTCCATCGCGGCTTGGGTCGCGACATCAATTGGTAGAGGCACGGCAACAGGTTCACTGGTGCCAGATATGATCGCTTTCACGTAGCCAATGGCCTGCAAAACAAGTCGCAACGACAACACAGAAAACGCTACTGGCGCCAAAAGCTTGGCGGGCCAAATCGGTAAACCGATGTCCATAGAGCTGTCGCGGCTCCACAACGGGGATGCGAAATCAAAACTGCGTTGGAAATGCGCCCATGTGCCCCAAACCATCAAAACCATAAAGACCAGCATGATGAAGGTCGTGAACAGTTCGAACACGTACAACGGACGACCTTTCAAGACGCCAACAAGCATATCCATGCGAATATGCCCGCCATCGCGCTGCGTGAATGCGATGCCCATGAAGGCGATCAACGGCATCGCTTGCTCGATCCAATCCACGTAACCCGGCAAAGGTTGCCCAAAGAAATTTCGCCCAGACACGGACACGACGGCCAACAACATCAAGCTGAAAACAGCCAAACCACTGACCAAGGCCAAGACGCCCTCAACGCGGTAAAGTTTTAGATCGACGCGGCTTAACCAACTGTCGTCGGTGAGCACAACTGCAGAACCAGCCATGGATCATCCCCTCTTTAAATTTGAAAATTCGGATCAAAAAAGCCCGCCCCACGACATGCAGGGCGGGCGATTTGAAAGACCCGTATGCTTACATGCTGCCTGCGACTTTGCTTGTCACGAGATCGTAAAGCTCTTGGGCTGGCAAACCACGCTTGGTGTTTTCCGCAATCCAAGCCTCAGCAGCTGGCGCAGCAGCGGCCGCTTTGAACGCGTCCAATTCAGCGTCTGAGAAGGTCACTGTTTCGATGCCTTTTTCTTCCAACAAAGGTCCCCATGCGGCCATGGTTTTTTCGTTGTAAGCTGCAATGTAGTGATCCAGCGCCTCGTCAACAGAACCATCAAGCGCTTCTTTTTCAGCATCAGACAGCGCGTCATAGGCGTCGATGTTCACCACAACAGGGCAGTTCACAGCACCAGGGTTCAAGTTGGACGTCCACCATGTGGCGTTTTCAACTGTGCCAAAAGACATGTGAGCGTGCGGTGCAAAAGCAACGGCACGGATCACGCCGCTGTCCATTGCTTGGCGCACTTCAGTAGCGGACATAGATGTCGGAACCGCACCAGAAGCAGCCATCGCTTTGCCGATACCGCCAGTTGCGCGCACGGTCAGACCTTTGAAGTCATCGATGGAGGATGGCACATCACCAAGACCCGCAAGGTTATACTGCGGCAAAGGAGATGGCATCAAAAGCTTGGCGCTCCAACGTGCAAGATCGGCTTGCACAGCAGGGTGTTGGTACACAGCCATAGAAATATCGCGTTCCATTTCCAAAGAGCTGATGCCAAGGAATGGAAGTTCCATCACGGTGATGGATGGGTTTTTGTCCGCGTGGTAGCCCGCACAGAACTGCGCCATTTCGAAGGCACCGATGGAAATACCATCCAGATTTTCTCTGTTCTTAGACAGGCCGCCGTAAGAAATGTTCAACGTGAATTCGCCGTTGGTCTTTTCAGACACCAACTCGGCCAGTTTTTCGACGTGCTCTGTAAAGGCGCGACGTTTGCCCCACAATGACACGTTCCATTCGGTCGCCAGCGCCTCGCCTGCAAAGCTTACCGCAATCGCTGCCACTGCAGCACGTCCCAAAAATTTGTTCATGAAGTCCTCCCAAAAGATCATGTGCCGACACATCTCGTGCGGCTTGAGACATATGATCTATGAAGAGAGGAACGCGCGATACGAAGAAAGCCGCGCGTTCAAACAGAAATGCCCTGCGGATTTCCGCAGAGCACATCAAGCCCGCGAAACCTTACAAAATTTCGTCCTTGTTTAGGCCCAATTTAACGATCTTTTCGTTCAATGTCCGCCGCCCAATGCCCAAAGCTTCGGCCACAGCATCCATACGCCCCTCGTGGGCTTTGATCGCTTTCGAAATCAATTCGCGCTCGAAGCTGGCAACCGCCTCGCGCAGAGTGTTTGGCACATCATCAAACGCATGATCTGCGCGCAATGCTTGGGTGACAGACCCTAGCCCGCGCCGCGCCGCCAACACCCGCCGTTCGGCAACATTGCGCAGTTCGCGCACGTTGCCCGGCCAATCATGCGCCAACAAGGCTGCAATATCTTCGGGCGTCATTTCAGGCGGCGTGACTTCGTAGATCTGCGCATATTGCGCCACAAAATGGGTAAACAAGAACGCCACATCATCGCGCCGATCCCGCAGCGACGGGATATTCAACGTCACTGCATTGATGCGAAACAACAGATCGCGCCGGAACCGACCTTCCGCCACGGCTTCGTCCGGCGACTCGTTGGTGGCAGACACCACACGCAGATCAAGCGCCACAGGCGACGGCGCGCCAAGCGGCGTGATTTCACGTTGATCGATCACCCGCAGCAACATCGCTTGCACCTGCATGGGGCAAGCGCCGATTTCGTCTAAAAACAATGTCCCGCCAGATGCTGCCGCGATTTGGCCCGCAGGCCCACCTTTCACGCCAATCATATCGCGCTCAAACGTGTCCACACTCAACGTTGCGCAATTGATCACCACAAAAGGCCCATCGGCGCGCGGCCCCAAATCATGCAAAGCCCGCGCCACCAATTCCTTGCCCGTGCCCGTTTCGCCCAAAAGCAAAAGTGGCGCATCACTGGCCGAGACATTCAAAATGTCTTCGCGCAGCATCACCATATCGTCGGTGCGCCCCAAGAAAACGCGGTCCAAACCCGACAATTCAGCCAAGCGCGCCTTCAAGCGCTCCGTGCCCAAACGCAAGCGATATTGATCAGCGGCGTGGCGCAAAATAGTCAACAACCTGCGTGGCTCATAAGGCTTTTCCACAAAGGAATACGCCCCGTCCTGCATCGCTTTCACCGCAGTTGGAATGTCCCCATGCGCGGAAATCAACACCAAAGGCGGCGCGTTTTGATCCGACATGCTGGCCAGCAAATCCAGTCCAGACATGCCCGGCATACGCACATCAGACACAATCACATCCGGCGCAAAATCAATCAGCTTATCGGCAACCTGATCTGCGCGCGGCAGGCTTTCCGCCTCAAACCCAGCGGCATCGAGCAGGTCCAACAAAGACACCCGCATCGCCTTGTCATCGTCTACAACCAAAACGCGGATCACGTGGGTGTCGGTCATGTGGTGTTCTCCTGATTATCACCGGCATTTTCGTTGGCATTGTCACTGGCATTTTCAGTGGCATTTTCATCCGAAGCGTCATCGGCTTGCAATTCCACCCGAAACACAGCGCCGCCTTCGGCGCTGTTATGGGCTTGCATCGTGCCACCATGCTCTTTGACGATACTTGCAGAGATCGCCAGACCAAGCCCCATGCCCCGCCCAGACTCGCGGATGGTCACAAAGGGTTCTTGCAAGTCTTCCAAGCTAGCCTGCCCCAAACCATGCCCCGTATCGCGCAACTCGAACCACGCCGTAGCCCCTGTTTGGCCCACAGTGATGGTCAAATGGCGTTTGGGACTGTCTTCGACGGCATCAACCGCATTGCGCAACAGATTGGTCATCACTTGTTCAAGCCGCAACTGCGATCCATGCACAAAGACCGGTTTTTCAGGGCTCACACGGCTCAAGGTGGCGCCTGTCGCGGTCAGATTGGGCGCCAAAAGTGCGATGGCCTCGCTCATGGCTTCGTCCAAATTCACACGTTTCAAATCTGGCGTACCTGCGCGAGAGAAAAACCGCAATTGGCGCGTGATACCTTCCATGCGATCCACCAGACCCGACAGTTTGGGCAAGACTTTATCACTCGCTTGCGTCGACAGTTCCGCCGCTGCGATATGGTTGCGAAAGGCTGCAATCGGCTGACCCAATTCATGCGTCACTGAAGCCGACAATTCGCCCAGCGCCGCCAAGCGACTGGCCCGCTGCAACTCACCTTGTGCGCGTTGCAAGCGCCGCTGCGCCGCTTCGCGTTCTTCAATCTCAACCGCAAGACGTTCATTGGCGCGCCGCAAGTCGGCTTCTTCAGCTTCGGATTGGCGCAAGGCCGCACCGATACTTTGCGTGCGGCGAAATTGGAACGCGATCACAAAACCCGCTGCCAAAATCAATGTGGACACCGCCGCCAACCAACTGACGGCTTGGATCGGATCTTCGTCGGCCAAATAGTGCAACACCCAATCATGGGGCAGCTCTGCGGTTTCCAAATGGATCAGATTTTGCCCGTCAATGCGGATGCGATTTTGGGCAGAGCGGTCCCAATCCAGCGAGGTCAGTGGCTTAGACCCAAACTGCTTGGCCTGCGCAATGCGCACGCGTTGCGCGTCACTTAGCGGCACCAATGACCGATAGCGCCAATCCGTGTTCGAGGCCAAAACCACCACTGTATCTTGGTTGGCCAGTAAGACTTTTTCGCCCGCCTCGCTCCAATCGCGTTCCAACCGCGTCAAATCCAACTTCAACGCAATCACGCCGGCAATTTCGTTCGCCGTGCCATAAACTGGGCTCGCGATAAAATACCCAGGCAGACCTGTCGTGCTGCCAATGCCGTAAAAGCGCCCTTGCGCGCCGGTCAGCGCATCTTGAAAATACGGCCGGAACGAATAATTCTGCCCAACAAAGCTGGAAATCGTGTTCGCATTTGAGGCCGCAATCGTTTCGCCCTCAGGCGACATCAAGTAAATCGCATCCACGCCTGCGCGCGTTGCAAATTCATTCAGCCGTTGATTGAGAGCATCCCGATCGCCACCAACTGCCGTCGAAATAACATGCGGGTCGCGGGCCAGAACGTATGGCAAATGCGAGAACCGTTCGATTTCGGCCACAACCGTCGACCGATAAAGCGACAAACGCCCTTCCGCCTTTTGCGTCTCTCGCGCTCGCACAGAGCCGCCAGCGATCACAAAAGCAGCTGCCGCCAAACACAGCGCCACAAACAAACTGATAAGAAGATTTCTCATGTGCATATCATGGGATCACGCAAATGGGCTCAGTTTTCAAGCCTGAAACCGACCCAAGCACCAATCAACGGCGTTTTGGCAATTCAATTGCCCTGCCCTTTCTGCTATCAATGCCCAGCTTATCGTGTCACGACACTGGATCCACATGCCCCACTCTTCGCATCGGTTTACATGGAACGCACATTGCGCTCTGCGCGATTGCGCGGGCACGCCCAAAGCCCGCGCGCATCACGCCAAGGTGCAAGAGCTGCGCGCAGCCATTCAATCGGGTCACGCCGTGCGCCTTGTCCAAGGGCAGCCGATTGCAGATCCAAACACAGCTACCAAACTGTTCTGCCAAACAGGGGGCAGCACCGGCACGCCGAAAATCATCGAGCGCAGCCAAGCCTCGTGGATTGCCAGCTTTCACGTCAACGCCGACCTGTTTGACATCACGCAAGACGCTTGCACGGCTGTGTTCGGAGATCTGAGACATTCGCTCGCGCTTTATGGCGTCATCGAAGCAGCGCATCTTGGCACAGATATCTGTATGCTCGCGGACCTGCGCGCCACAACTCAGTGCGCCCAGATCGTCACCCAAGGCGTCACACATATGTATCTGACACCGACGCAACTTAAACTGTTGATGACCAGCGATGTGACGTGCCCATCAGTGCGTCACATCATCGTGGGCGGCGGTGCGGTGCCCGATGGACTGCGCAGCAGCGCAAGCGAAACCTTTCCAAATGCCGTGGTGACGCAGTTTTATGGCGCATCTGAAACCAGCTTTATTGCGATCGCAAACGCATCCACGCCAAACGGATCGGTCGGGGCGCTTTATCCGAACGTGGCCCTAAAATTCACCGGACCAAACGGCGCACCGCAGGTTGGTCATGGCGAAATTTGGGTGAAAAGCCCTTATCTTTTTGATCGCTACGCTCAAGGCGGCAGTGCAGATACGCGGTGCGCTGATGGCTATGTGACAATCGGTGAAATCGGGCGACTGGATGCGTCGAACAATCTGTACTTGCTTGGGCGCAAAAGCCGGATGGTGAGCATTGCCGATCAAAATGTATTCCCTGAAGAGATAGAAGCCTTCATTGCCCAGACCTTTGACCCCGTGCTTGTCGCCGTTGTAGCGCAAACGGACGCCTTGCGCGGACAAACATTGACCGCCATCATCCAAGGGCAAGACGGGCAAGAAGATACAATTTTGCGTGCTTGTCGGGCAAATTTTGGGGCACTGGCATCTCCGCGCCGCGTGATTAAGATTGACACGCTACCGCTATTGAAATCGGGCAAACCCGACTTGATCACCTTGGCCAACTGGTTGGAGACACGCAGATGACACGCGCCTACATTATCGCGGCCAAACGCAGCGCTGTTATTCCGCGCGGTGGTGCTTTTGCTGATTTGGCTTTGCATCAATTGGCAGCCCCTGTTGTGTTGGACTGCCTGCGATCAGCGGGCATCGCCCCAGACCAAGTCGACGAGGTCATCGCGGGCAACGCGCTTGGGGCGGGTGGAAACCCCGCACGTCATGTCGCACTTGCCGCGGGCTTGCCTGAACGCGTTGCGGGTCTCACCATTGATCGGCAATGTTGCGGAGGGCTTGATGCGCTCAAATTGGCAGACGCTCTTGTCCGGTCTGGCCAAGCACAGGTTGTCATCGCAGGCGGCGTCGAAAGCTATTCGCGCGCGCCGCTGAGATGCGAAACCTATGCCGACGGGCGCGCCCCACGCGCGTATGAGCAAGCCAAGTTTACCCCGTGGCCCAATAGAGACCCCGCCATGTCAGACGCAGCCGATGCTTTGGCCCGTCAGCTTGGCATTGAACGCGCCGACCAAGATGCATTTGCAATCCACAGTCATCAAAAAGCGCTCGCCGCACAGGCGCGGTTGCGCGATGAGATCACTCCGATCAATGATCAGCTGCACGACACATTTACCCGCGATTTGACACAAGCACTAGCGGCCAGAGCCAAACCGATCTCGGGGTCCATCACGCCCGCAAACACAAGTGTTGCGGCCGATGGCGCCGCCTTTTGCCTTGTGGTTTCACAAGACATCGCCGACAGATTTGACGGACCTAAAGTGGAAATCGTCACCGGTTGCACCCTTGGCGCAACGCCCGACATGCCCGGACTGGCCCCCGTAGCAGCCATCAAGCATGTGTTGAAAACGGCTGAAATCACACCAGCCCAATTGACGGTCTCAGAAGTGATGGAAGCCTACGCTGTACAAGCTCTTGCCTGTATTCAAGGTGCAGGCTTGACCTCGGATCAGGTGAATGTGGGTGGCGGGTCTTTGGCGCGCGGGCATCCCATTGGCGCCTCAGGCGCAATCAACGCGGTGAGATTATTTCATGAGTTAAAAGCTAAAAGCGGGTATGGATTGGCGGCTATAGCGGCGGCAGGCGGTCTTGGGACGGCGGTGCTGCTCAAAGCCTGAGCTATTCGCCGTCGAAGCCACGAAACGTTGCAAAGTCGTCCACCGCGTCGCGGTCGGTGCGAAACTGATTGACCGGCGCAGTGGTGTCTTCCACCCCAAGCGCCACGCCACATACAACCAACTCGTCGTCATCCAGCCCAAGCGCTTTGTGCACATCGGGCCCAAAATTAGCGATCGCGCCAATGCCCGTGCTGCCGTAGCCTAGGTCGTCTGCGGCCATAAACAACGCCATCAACATCATGCCTAAGTCCATGAAACAGCCTTTGCCCATGTCTTTGTGAATGGTCACTACGATGCCAACAGGCGCATCAAAAAACCGGTAATTTCTGTCAAACTGCGCCCTGCGCCCTGCGATATCGCGGCGCTCAATGCCCAGCGCCTCATAAAGCGCAAAGCCCGCGGCACGCTGCTTGGCCTTAAGCGCGGCGGGCATCGGTTTGGGGAAATAGGAATACTCAGACGTGATATCTTGATCCTGCGCAGCCTTGGTTAAAACCGCCGAAAGATCTCGCAAATCCGCGCCCGTCAAAACATGACAGCGCCCCGGTTGAAGATTGGCCCCGCTTGGGGCCGACCGTGCCGCCGAAAGAATTTTGACCACATCCGCTTTGGGCACAGATGTGGGCAAAAATTGACGTACGGAATGCCGCGACCTTAACGCCGTTATGATCGCGGAATCGTTCATGCGCGCGACAGCACGCTGTTCGGCCGCGCTTTGTAAAGCGCTGCAGTCACAACACCCGCCAAGATGGCTTTGATCAGATCACCTGGGATGAAGGACACAATCAACAGCGTGGCTTCTGGGATCGTTTTGTCCAAAGCCACGGCCATGCCGACCACGCCAAAAGCGTAAACCACCAAGATGCCGCCAACAGCCGCAGCCAGTGCAGATGTCACACCCAGCGATCCAATACGTAGCTTTTCAACCATCAGCCCTGTCACAAAAGCGCCAATCGGGAAGCCGATCAAAAAGCCGACAGTTGGCGAGGCAAAAACACCAAGTCCGCCACGGCCGCCAGCCAAAAGCGGCAAGCCCATCGCAACCAAGAGCACAAACAGCAAGACGGCCAAAGCACCGCGCTTAGCGCCCAAGATCGTTCCGCACAGCATCACGCCCAAGGATTGCGCTGTAATCGGCACACCAAATGCCAAAGTGAACGCTGGGATCAATCCCAAAGCGGCGATCAGCGCTGCAAAAAGCGCGATCAGTGTCAAATTGCGTTCCATAGTCCGTCCTTTTATCTTTCTAACCCACCACGTGCTTTGATGGCATCCGCTACATACTCTGCATCATCGATAACCAAAACAGCAAATGGCACCAAGACATGCCATTTCGGCCGCTTGTGCGACCGCGCACGCCACGCATCCGACAGCTGAGCCCCCTTATGCGTCAACACCGGCGTAAACCGAACGACCAAAGCCACGCCCAACTCCAAGAAAAGCGTCTGCAAACCAAACCGACGCAGCGGGGTGGTCAAGAACCGGACGACGTCCGTCATATCAGACAGCTTTGTGGTGAGCGTCACAAGATTGGCCAAGGCAACTGCGCTCAAAAGGCGCAGCGAAATGACGGCGCCTGCAATCGTGTCATCCGTGACAAAGTGCCAAATTAAAACCACTGTGACGAAGGGCCAAAGACCGCGCAGCCTGCGCGTACCAAAGCGCAAAAACGTCAACCCGGGCAAGGTATATAGCCCCATCACAACCACGAAAACGATCGCATGAAAGGCAAGGCTGTTTTGCGAGAACAACACCATGGTTGCGACGCACAGCGCCAAAAGCTTGGGTCCAGCGCGCCAACCATGCGCGCGGGTTTTAATCGGCGAGGTGAGCGAGATCATCCGCCTCTCCGATCTTTTTCATCTCATGTTCAAAGGCGGGCAAGACGTCTTCTGCGGGCCCTTGCTGGCGCAGCGTCCCGTCCTCAACCCACACAATATGATCATAGGACTTCAGCACGTCCGGATCATGGGAAATGTGAATAATCGCAGAGTCTATGCGGTCGAAATAACGTGCGAGTTGCATCTTCGTTGGCAAGTCCAACCCTGAAAACGGTTCATCCAAAATCACCACTTTGGGCTGCATCGCCAAGACAGACATCAAGCAAACAAGCTGTTTTTGCCCCTGCGACAAATGCTGAATGGCGGCCTCTGCCCAATGGGTTTTGTCAAAATCTCGCAGGGTTTTGGCCACGATCTCAGCAGCCTCACGCTTGCTATGCCCTTGCTGCAAAAGCCCGAAAGCGATTTCTTCTTCGACCGTTGGAAATATGATCTGATGGTCTGGGTTTTGAAACAAAATCCCCACGGTATTGATCGCCGCTTTACGGTCTTTGGCCGGATCAATGCCTGCGATTTCGACCTCGCCGTCATCTGCCTCAACCAACCCTGACAGAACACGCGCCACAGTGGTTTTCCCCGATCCATTGCGCCCGACAATGCCAACGCGGCGCGCAGAGCTCTGCAGCGTCATATCGCGTAAGATCTGTTTGCCGTCGCGCGTCACAGTGACGTTGTGCAACGCAAACATAGGGAAGGATTGGCTGTCATGTGTCATGTCGCTTTATAAACCAGCATGCGGTTGAAACGGCAACAGTGATATGAAGGTCGCGGGTTTTGTCTTTTGGTTTACTGCACCGTTACTCTTCGTGCTTGAGCAACAAATACAACGCCAAAATCGTCAGGCCAATACCGACAAAAATCAGGCCAGAAGGCACCCCGTTGCCCAGCGCGACTTCCCACAAAATGACCCATGACGGCGTCAGATAAGTATATGCCATGACTTTTGCACTATCCAATCGCACAGAGGCAAAGGTGAGCAATGTGGACGTTGTCGTGGTCGCGATCAGGGTCGTATAGGCCACCGCAACCCATACAATTGGGGGCAAACCAGCCCAGTTGGTGGCAAGCAGATCGCGCCAGCCAAACGCCAACATAACAACAGACGAGGCACACAACACAAAGGTGATGAAGACGGGGGCACGTTCCCCGCGACTGAATTTGGACACCAAAGGCGTATAAATGGCATGCGCAACAACGCCGACAAAATAGACCATTTCGCCGCGCCCGACTTCAAACGCTAAAAACGCCGACAGATCCGCACGGAAAATCACCCAAAGCGCCCCGATTGCGCCCACAGTCAATGCCAGTGCAATCCGTGGCGTGGTGATTTGGCGCATCAACACATAGCCAAAACCCGCTGCCAAAACAGGCGTCAGCGTGAAGACTGCGGCGGTCGAAACTGGCGTGGCGGTTTTTAGGCCTTCGAACATCATGACAAAGTACAGCGCGAACAACCCGCCCAAAATGACGTATCGCCAAGGCGCGCGCAGCGCAGTGCGCGGGATGCCCCCCGTCGACTGAGCGATAATTGCGATAGCCGTGGCCGCCAGAACGAACCTGATGCTGTTGAATGCAAGCGGGGTGATCGTACCCGTTTTCATCGCCAAGCTGCCCAGTGGAAAGCTACCCGCAACAAGGCAAGAAAAAACGAGCATCGCGAGATGCCCGTTGCGGCGTTCCAATCGCAGGAGTGACTCAGTCAATTTCCCATTCCTTCGATCGTTCTTTGAGATAGGCCAAAACCGCCTGCACTTTTGGTGTCCGGTGAAGATCGACGTGGGTCACGATCCAGTTCGTCGCAGACCATTCGGCCTCGCGTGGCAAAAGTTGGATAAGATTGGCATCGGCTTCGGCCAAATCGTGGCTCACAAAACCAGCACCCGCACCAGCCATGACCGCCTCCAGAGTGGCCTCCATTGTGGACACACGGAAACTAATCTGTTCCGGCTTTACGTTTTCTTTGAGCCATTTCATCGTTGGGGCACGGTGGCCCAAATCGTCAAAGCCCACAAACCGCATTTCGGACAACACGTTTTCAGGCGCAGGCAAACCAAAGCGATCCACATAGGATTGATGGACATACAAGCCGAATTTCTGCGTCACAAATGGCTGCACAACATTGTCAGGCTCTTGGGGCGCAGGGCCGGTGCGCACCGCCACATGTGCTTCGCCATACTCCAAACGAAACACGCGAGCGTCCGTCAGGTAGCGCACGATCAAGTTTGGATGCAACACTTGGAAGTCCGCCAAAATAGGGGCGATTTTGCGCGAAATGCCGGGCAAGGATGTGATGATCAATTCACCGCTGACATCTTCGCCACGCCCTTTGATCCGGCTGACAAGCTGCGAAAACTGATCATCCGTGGCCTGCGCGACCTTCAACAAATCCACGCCAGCCTCAGTGGGCGTGTAGCCACGCGCGTGACGCTGAAACAGCTTCACACCAAGGGTCTGCTCAAGCGAGTCGATGTGGCGGATCACTGTAGCATGGTGCACCCCCAAAACCTGTGCAGCGCCGGACACGGTGCCCATCTTGGCAACCTGAAAAGCGGTGCGGATTTCATCCCAGTTCTCTATGTTCATGATATCTCAATTTCTGTGCGATTGCGAACAGTTCAATTCAATTTCAACCCATACGTTCGGAAAAACAAGCCCATAACGCCCGAGAACACAAAAAGTGTAGGCAGTTCACCCCAGCACACTCGTATCGTTCACATTGGGTCGCTTAGCGCGTACACATCAAGACGCGCGCCTTACACGCAATTCAGCCACAGCGCTTGACTCACAGCGCCGTCACGCGTAATGCAAGCGCAACTCTCCGGAAGCCTAATGCCTTCCGGTCCCATGGCTTTAGCCGGGATCGCCCTCCGTCAGCGCGTTGCGCCCACGGGGGCGCTCATCGTTTGGCTTATCGTCTTGGACAATCGCCGCCTCACCCCCATATGAGGCACATCAGTCTTAAGGTCTTAGGAGGACCGGCATGTTTGAAAATCTATCCGAACGCCTCTCCGGTGTCTTTGACAAGCTGACAAGCCAAGGTGCGCTGTCCGAAGACGATGTGAAAACAGCTCTGCGCGAAGTGCGTGTTGCCCTCTTGGAAGCGGACGTTTCCCTGCCAGTGGCTCGCGAATTCGTCAAAGCCGTGCAAAACCGCGCCACCGGCCAAGCAGTCACCAAATCTGTCACACCGGGCCAGCAAGTCATCAAGATCGTCCACGACGAATTGGTCAATGTGCTCAAAGGCAGTGACGAAGACTCCGAGCTTCTTAAAGTCGACAATCCCCCTGCCCCGATCTTGATGGTCGGTTTGCAAGGTGGCGGTAAAACCACGACGACGGCCAAGCTCGCGAAACGCCTGAAAGAAAAGCAAGGCAAGCGCGTCTTGATGGCGTCGCTTGACGTTTACCGCCCTGCGGCGATGCAACAGCTCGAAGTTCTCGGTCAACAGATTGGCGTCGACACGTTGCCAATCGTTGCGGGTCAAAAACCGGCTGACATTGCCAAGCGCGCCAAACAACAGGCGAGCATGGGTGGCTACGACGTCTACATGCTCGACACGGCTGGTCGTTTGTCTATCGATGACGAATTGATGGCCGAGGTCGAAGCTGTCCGTGATGTGACCAACCCACGCGAAACATTGCTCGTGGTTGATGGTCTGACCGGTCAAGATGCTGTGCACACGGCTGAAAACTTTAACGAACGCATCGGCATTTCTGGCGTTGTCCTCACCCGTATGGATGGTGACGGACGCGGTGGTGCAGCCTTGTCTATGCGCGCTGTCACCGGCAAGCCGATCAAGTTTGTTGGCCTTGGCGAGAAAATGGATGCGCTCGAAGAGTTCACGCCTGATCGTATCGCTGGCCGCATCCTTGGCATGGGCGACATCGTTGCTCTTGTTGAAAAAGCGCAAGAAACCATTGAGGCCGAGCAAGCTGAGCGCATGATGCGCCGCTTCACCAAAGGCCAGTTCAACATGAACGACATGAAATCCCAGCTTGAGCAGATGCTCAAAATGGGTGGCATGGAAGGTCTCATGGGAATGATGCCTGGCATGGGCAAAATGGCCAAGCAGGTCAAAGACAGCGGCTTTGAAGATAAAACCATCAAGCGCCAGATCGCCTTGATCCAATCCATGACCAAACGTGAACGCGCCAACCCTGCTTTGTTGCAAGCGTCACGCAAGAAACGCATTGCCAAAGGTGCTGGTCTTGAAGTGTCCGAATTGAACAAGCTTTTGAAAATGCACCGTCAAATGGCGGACATGATGAAAAAGATGGGCAAAATGGGCAAAGGCGGCATGCTGAAACAGGCCATGAAAGGCATGATCGGCAAAGGCGGCCCACAAGGCTTGGAAGATATGGATCCAGCGAAAATGGCAGAAGCCACCAAAGCCCTGCAAGGCGCTATGCCACGCGGCATGGGCCTGCCTGGTTTGGGCGGCGGCGCTTTGCCGCCTGGTCTGTCTGGGTTTGGGAAAAAGAAATAACCATGACCACGGCGCCCACCATAGAAACCCAACGACTGATCCTGCGCGGCCCTGATGCGCGGGACATGGACGGTATCGTGGACTATTTTATGTCCGAGCGGTCCCAGTTCACGGGCGGGCCTGTGGAGCGCGATACAGCGTGGCGGTTTGCCTGTCTGGAAATCGGTCACTGGGCGGCGCGTGGCTATGGCATGTGGGCCGTTTGCATGAAAGACGACGCAGACACCAGCCTTGGCCTTGTCGGCTGTTGGTACCCTGAAGGCTGGCCTGAAAAAGAAATCGGTTGGATGCTTTGGCCCCAAGCCGAAGGCAAAGGCATCGCCTTTGAAGCCGCAACAATGGCACGCGATTACGCCTATGCGGACCTTGGTTGGGACACTGCTGTCAGCTACATCGATAAAGCAAATCTTCGCTCGCAAACCCTCGCGGACCGCTTGGGCTGCATCAAAGACGACGCGGCGGCCATGCCGCGCGGCGAAGACTGCTTTGTCTATCGTCACCCAGACCCTGCTGTTTTGCAGGACGGCGGCATGGAGGCCTACGCATGAGTGATCCAATAGCCTTGGCCCAAGAGGTCCTTAAAGAACACCGCGAAAGCATCGACCGCCTTGATGCGATCCTTGTTTACACCCTTGGCGAGCGTTTCAAGCACACCCAAGCGGTTGGCAAACTCAAAGCCGAACACGACCTTCCGCCGTCGGACCCGACGCGTGAAGGCACACAGATTGCCCGTTTGGAGGATCTCGCAAAACGCGCCGACCTCGATCCGGAATTCGCAAAAGCTTTCCTGAAGTTCATCATTCAGGAAGTCATTCATCATCACGAGAAACATCAAGAATAACCGGCACTTTGATCCGGTATCGATCTAAACCCTAGGAGAATTCACTATGTCTATGAAAATTCGTCTTGCCCGCGGTGGCTCTAAGAAACGTCCTTTTTACCGTATCGTTGCAGCGGATTCACGCATGCCACGCGACGGCCGTTTCATCGAGAAACTCGGCACATACAACCCACTTTTGCCGAAAGATTCCGAAGAGCGCGTGATCATGGATCTCGACCGCGTGAAATACTGGTTGGGTGAAGGCGCGCAGCCAACTGACCGTATCGTTCGCATGTTGGAAGCTGCTGGCGTTGTTGAGAAAACAGAACGCAACAACCCAAACAAAGCCAAGCCAGGCAAAAAAGCACAAGAACGTGCTGAAGAAAAAGCTCAAAAAGCTGCTGACGCGGCTGAAGCTGCTGCGGCTGCCGCTGCGGCACCTGCTGAAGAGGCTGCTGCTGAGGAATAAGCCCTTTGGCACAATCAACATCGTTTGAGGTTCATGAACGCGAGACGTTCGAAAAGGTGATGCGATTGCGGCGCGATGTGCGCCGGTTTCGCACCACTGCAGTGGACCCAAACCTTGTTGAAACCTGCCTTGAGAGCTTTTCTTTGGCCCCTTCCGTTGGGCTGTCACAGCCTTGGCGGATTGTGGATATCAAAAGTGACAGCGCCCGCGCGGCGGTTCTTGAGAATTTCGAGACCGCCAATGCGCGGGCGCTTCGCGGTTATACAGGCGACGACGCCAAGATTTACGCGGGTCTAAAACTCGCGGGTCTGCGCGAGGCCCCTGTCCATCTGGCCGTCTTTTGTGATGACCAGACTTCAAAAGGCAAAGGATTGGGCGCGAAGACCATGCCTGAGATGCGCCGATATTCTGTTGTCTGCGCGATCATGCAATTTTGGTTTGCCTTGCGCACGCACGGACTGGGGCTTGGATGGGTATCCATTCTCGATCCCGAGCAACTCAAGACAGACCTCGACATTGCCGAAGACTGGCATCTGATCGGTTATCTGTGTATCGGTTGGCCAGAAGACGAAGGTCTTGACCCTGAGCTTGAAACACTCGGCTGGGAGCAACGACTGCCTTGCCCTCAGGTTGAGACACGGTAATCTACATAAAATCGATAAGAGAGTAGCCATGAGCGACACCAGAATCATCGTTGGGGCCATCGCAGGATCCTTTGGCGTTCACGGCGACGTTCGCCTGAAATCCTTTTGTGCTGACCCTGCGGATATTGCGGACTATACCCCGCTGTACACCGAAGACGGCAGCCGCAGTTTTGAAGTCACTTTAGTGGGGTCGATTAAAAACGGCTTTTCTGTGCGACTGAGCGGCGTGAACAGCAAAGAGGACGCAGATGCACTCAAGGGCGTGACCTTGTTTGCGGACCGCGATCAATTGCCATCGCTCCCAAGTGACGAATTTTACTACGCCGATCTTGTTGGGCTTGAAGTGTTTGACACAGGCGGCACGAAACTCGGCGTGGTGAACCTTGTGGTGGACCACGGCGCGGGTGATCTGTTGGAAATCCACGACCCTGCTTTGAAGGGCCCGGTCTTGCTGCCGTTCACCAAAGCGGCCGTGCCCACGGTCGACTTGGCCGCAAAGCGCATAATTGCAG
This sequence comes from Pacificibacter sp., assembly GCF_039769035.1. Taxonomy (NCBI): domain Bacteria; kingdom Pseudomonadati; phylum Pseudomonadota; class Alphaproteobacteria; order Rhodobacterales; family Roseobacteraceae; genus Pacificibacter; species Pacificibacter sp. The sequence goes on along the minus strand of NZ_JBDMZG010000060.1, from coordinate 79,295 downwards.
ATCCCCCCGAAGGCTTGTTCGAGTAACGCCGTATGAGCCGACGCATCCTCATTCACGCAGGATTTCACAAGACGGGGACGACCACCCTGCAAGTGACACTTGCGCAGAATGCGCGTCTTTTCATGCCCCATGTCGAAGTCTATTTGCAGCACGGTGTCTTGCTGTCGTCCCTGACCCAAGCCGTGCTGGAGTTTTCAGGCAATCGCGGCAAACGCACCCGTGATAATCTGCGCACACAGGCCGAAGTGTTCTTTTCAACAATTGATCTCAGTGACCCGCGGCCAGTGCTGATCAGCAGCGAAAGCCTGTCGGGACATTTTCCGGGGGCCTCCGGCGTTTCAAAATACGCCCCCGCCCCGCTTGCCATCGAAACAATTCGCGATGCTTGGGTACATGTCACGGGCTCGCCAGAGGGATTTGAAACCTACTATTCGACCCGCCGCACCGGTTGGTTGGCCTCGTGTCACTGGCAAAGGCTCAAAAATGCCCGCTCCAAAATCAGCATGGAAGACTACTGTGAAAAATTCGCAGCGGCGGCTGACCACGGAAAATTCATCGGCGACATTCAAGAGAAAATCGGATCGCATGCGGTACACACCGTAGCGATTGAAGATATAGATCACCCCGTCGATCCCGTTCTCGACATTTTGAACCTCACACATCTGCGCGAGGATGTGGTCATTCCAAAAAACGCCAATGTGTCCCCTGATCAAAATACAAAAGACGCGCTTTTGGCCCTCAATCGCGGCCCCCTGACGGGCTTAGAGTTTCAAAAAGCACGCAGCGCGATGTTACGCGGCTCTGCCTAAGGTGTTTCCCTTTGTGCGTTTGAGGGGCTATATGGCCCTATGAGCACCGATACACCGAACACCGCCCCGAAACTTGCCACAAAATCGCATGGCCGCATCGCCGTGCGCCCCAGCTTGCAACCACGCGATTTGATGGTGGACACACCAGACATTGCGGGCACGTGGAAGGCCAAGATCATCACCTTGCTGCCCACCGCCTTTCCGGGAATGTTGGGCGAAAGCCTGACGGGCAAAGCTCTGCAAGACGGGTTGTGGCAAATCGAGCCGATTGATCTTCGCATCTTTGGCGAAGGCAAACACCGCAACGTCGATGACACGCCAGCGGGCGGCGGTGCAGGCATGGTTTTGCGCCCCGACATCATGGGCAAGGCGGTTGATTTTGCGATGAACGGCCTGCCAAAAGACCGCAAAAAATGGCCACTGGTGTATCTGTCCCCACGCGGCAAGCGGTTTGACCAAGCCACGGCGAAACGCTGGTCTGACGCCGAAGGGATCACCATGATTTGTGGTCGATTTGAAGGCTTGGACGAACGTGTCATAGAACATTTTGATATCGAAGAGGTCTCCTTGGGTGACTTCGTTTTGACGGGCGGTGAAATCCCCGCCCAAGCCATGATCGACGCCACAGTGCGCTTGTTGCCTGGCGTGCTGGGCAATGCTGAAAGCATCGAAGATGAGAGCCATTCCAACGGCTTGCTCGAGCACCCGCAATATACGCGTCCGGCTGAATGGCGGGGGCGTAAGATCCCTGATGTATTGATGTCAGGCCATCACGGCAAGATCGCGCAGTGGCGCCAAGAGCAGTCTGAGACCCTCACAAAAGACCGCCGTCCTGACATGTGGGACGATCACACGTCCAACGACTGATCACGCCAAAACATTCAAAACAAAAGTATTTATCTGCGCCGGTGGCCAACACAGGCGCGATCGGATAGGGTGTCAGCTTATAGCCAACACTCATGACCCGTGCGCAATGCACATCGCCCTTTGACCAAAGGGCGCTTGGGTTGCATGTGCTGTCCCAAGACAGCTCTTTGATGTTGGCTCATAACGCAATCGAAACATCGACGATACATTCAGAGGGGAAAGCCCTCAGAAATGGACTTCATATGAGCGAGCTGACCTTTGGTGTCATTGGGACATCCAAAAAGGAAGATGAATTGCGTGTACCGATTCACCCTGACCACCTAAAACGATTGTCTAAATCGACGCGTGAAAACCTGATTTTTGAAGAAGGCTACGGGGCACCCTTTGGCTGGACAGATGCGGAAATCACCGCGCAAACTGGGGGTGTGGCCCCGCGCGCTGAGCTGCTGTCCGAGTTGGGCAATGTCATCATCGCCAAGCCGACAGTCGAGGACTTAGGCGATATGCGCGAAGGCGGTATTCTGTGGGGCTATCCACATTGCGCGCAACAGCGTGAAATTACGCAAATCGCCATCGATCGCAAACTTAGCCTTGTGGCTTTTGAAGACATGTTTGTCTGGAGCCCGTCAGGACAAGTTGGCCGCCACACGTTTTACAAGAACAACGAAATGGCAGGGTACTGCGCGATTTTGCATGCGCTGCGCCTTAAAGGCATCGACGGCCACTACGGCAATCAACGCAAGACGATAATCTTTAGCTTTGGCGCGGTGAGCCGCGGGGCCATCTATGCCCTGAAAGCGCATGGTTTCCGAGACATCACCATCTGCATTCAACGCCCAGATCACGAAGTGCGCGAAGAAGTTTTGGATTGTGACTATGTGCGCATTCGCGAAGGTAAAGGCGACGAAGCCCGTATGATTGTCGTTGAACATGACGGGACAGAGCGCCCTTTGACCGATTTGATCGCCGAGTCCGACATCATTGTGAACGGCACCTATCAAGACACCGCGCACCCGTTGGATTTTGTGACCGAAGATGAAAAATCTTGTCTCAAACCTGGCAGCTTGATTGTAGACGTCAGCTGCGATGAAGGCATGGGCTTCTATTTCGCCAAGCCAACAACATTCAGGGCACCGATGTTTCGGGTCGAAAATACCGACTACTACGCGGTCGATCACACGCCAAACTACCTATGGGAAAGCGCCTCACGCTCGATCTCTGCGGCGCTTGTGGTTTACTTGCCTGTGATGATTGCAGGCCCTTCCGCGTGGCAGGGCAATGAAACTATTCGCCGTGCCATCAATCTCGACAAGGGTCATGTGGTCAAACCTCATGTCTTGGCCTTTCAAAACCGCGCAGCCGACTTCCCCCATAAAGTGCTGACGTAAGAAAACGTCAGGCTGTGCACGGGAAAAGCTGCACAGCCTGACACACTATCAATCGTCCTTTGGGGCAAGGAACTCTTGCTTTTTGGCGAAACCAAGCAAGGCCGGCAGGCTCACAGCGTGTATCATCAAGACCCCGAGTTTGGTCAGAATGGAAAAGCTCAGCCCAAAGGCACCTGTGCTGCGCCCCAAAAGCTGGGCAATTCAGCGAAGGCAGGGAGCAGCTAATCCCCGCTTGCGCCGTACCCCATTCAGCCCTATACACCGCGTGTTCGGGATTGGAATCAGTCACCGGACCGTTTGTGTATTGGCATTTGTGCTTTCTTCGGCCCAAGACCTTGCTCAAAAGCAAACGCAACAAACTAAAAACGACCTGAACACTCTGGCGGGCACACAGTTGCACCGAAAGAAGACACAGAGCTCTGAGGACGTACACACCTTCACGGAAAATACCGTGAGCATATATTGGAGATTAGCGATGGATCTTATCGCACAGCTGGAAGCCGAGCAGATTGCTGCACTCGGCGCGTCTATTCCAGATTTCAAATCAGGCGACACAATTCGTGTTGGCTACAAAGTGACAGAGGGCTCCCGCTCTCGTGTACAGAACTACGAGGGTGTATGTATCGCTCGTAAGAACGGCAAAGGCATTGCTGGTTCGTTCACTGTTCGCAAAATTTCATTCGGTGAAGGCGTAGAACGTGTGTTCCCGCTGCACTCCACAAACATCGATAGCATCGAAGTTATCCGTCGTGGCCGTGTACGTCGTGCGAAACTCTACTACTTGCGTGATCGTCGTGGTAAATCCGCACGTATCTCAGAAGTCACCAACTACAAAGCGCCTAAGGCGTAAGGGGTCCTGTCATGAAAAAAGATACACACCCAGAATACCACATGATCAACGTCAAAATGACCGACGGTACAGTGGTACAAATGAAATCCACTTGGGGTTCCGAGGGCGACCAACTTGCACTCGACATCGATCCATCTGCGCACCCTGCATGGAACGGTGGCAGCTCCCGCCTTCTCGACCAAGGCGGCCGCGTTTCCAAGTTCAAAAACAAATACGCAGGTCTTGGCTTCTAAGCCAAACACCTTTGACTGTATTACGAAAAACGCTGCTCTTCAGAGTGGCGTTTTTTTGTGCCTGCACCGCGCGTGTTCTCGCCCTTGCCCGTACCCGCAGCTGCCAGCGACGCGCACCATCAAAGTGCACGTCCTTTCACATCAGACCTGCAATTGCCCTTGCACCGATATGATCAAAACCGCCATATAGTCCCAACGAGAAAAGAGCGCGCGCATCCTGTATGCGTGCCGTAGCGAAGGTGAACAAAACGTGGCGCACATTATCATCGTAGGCAACGAAAAAGGCGGCGCAGGCAAGTCGACTGTCTCCATGCATATCGCGACAGCTTTGTCTCGCATGGGGCATCGCGTCGGCGCGCTTGATCTTGATTTGCGCCAAAAAACCATGGGGCGCTATTTGGAAAACCGTGTGGCATTTTGCCAACGCGAAGGTCTTGATCTTCCGACACCGGAATACCGCGAGCTCCCTGAAGTGGCCGCCGAAGACCTTGCGGAGGGCGAGAACATGTACGATCGCCGCTTGTCTATGGCCGTCGCGGGTTTGGAACAAACGAGCGACTTTATTTTGATCGATTGCCCCGGTTCACACACGCGGCTAAGCCAAGTCGCGCACTCCATGGCCGATACTCTGGTCACACCCATGAATGACAGCTTCATCGACTTTGACTTGCTGGCGCGGGTTGATCCTGACACGAATAAGATTCTAGGGCCTTCGGTCTATTCCGAAATGGTTTGGAACGCGCGGCAGCTGCGCGCCACCGCGGGGTTGAAACCGATTGACTGGGTGGTGCTGCGTAACCGTCTTGGCGCGCAAAACATGCACAACAAGAAGAAAATCGGCGACGCGATGCTCGACCTATCCAAGCGCATCGGCTTTCGCGTGTCCCCCGGCTTTTCTGAGCGCGTGATTTTCCGCGAGCTGTTTCCACGTGGGCTCACCCTGCTTGATCTCAAAGATGCTGGCGTGAAAAACGCGCTGAACATCTCCAACATCGCCGCGCGGCAAGAAGTGCGCGACCTTCTGAAAACGCTAGAGCTTCCAGGGGTCGACGTCGACTTTTGATCTGCGCCCCATCACGGTTTCTCGTCACGGCTTGATGTCGAGCTCGACCACCGTAATTGTGGCTGGGCGCAACCAACTTGCCGCGCGCGCAACCACGTCATCCAAATGAGGCGAAACCTTGGGCACCTCCAGTGTGCCGGCGCCGAAGAAATTGCCAATCTGATCAAGCGCGACGATATGCGACAAAACCTGTAAATCCGGAAATATAGAAGCCGTCGAGGCCCCATCAGCTTGCGTGCCAAACAACCAAAAGGTGACGGCGGTGCAAACAACCGCCTGAAAAACGTTTTTGAACATACTTTACCCTCACTGACCCCACGATCAGTGTTCCAGCAAAAGGTTGAGAATCTCTTACGTCGCCCAGTCGCCGGACCCTGCGGGTCACGCGCGCCTATCGGCCCACAGACGGTTGGCCACATCGCCAGAATCAGGCACGCCTAAGGTGTCCAACGCCAAAGCAGCCGTGCTTGTAATGATGCCTTGAGCGAAGGGATCGACGAGCTTTCCAGACCAAATATCCGCCAGTCTTTGCGGGTCACGTTCGCCATCGTTCAGCTTGCGCGTGTCTTGCAAATCTGGGGCAAAATTTTGGTCCCACGCCACGCCATTGCGCAGGCCGAAAGCCATGGTGTCTTTGGACGGGTTGCGTTCAAATTCACCACCGCCCCCTTTGATAACCGTCATCGATTGCAGTGCCAAAAGCTTTGACGCATCGGCTTGCAGCTCACGATATGAAGGATGGAACACACCTTGCACGCTGGCCTTGGCAGCGCCGGGGTTGAGCATGCGGCTCACGGTGTTCAAGCAAGAGCGCAGATTGAAATCACGCCGCAACAGCAACAAGCGGTGCAGATCAGGCATGAAATCTTCCAACGGCATATAGGCAATGTTTGCCGCAGACAGCGCGTCTTTCGCGTCGTCCACCGTATGACACACCGCAATTCCAGCATGTGGCAAGGCATCGCGAATGGCCTGTGCGGCTTCGCCTTCGCCGTTAAACCCATGCATCAACACGCTGTGCCCCGCTTGGGCAACAAGTTTGGCCGACAGCAAGAAATACGGCAATCCACGGGTGCGACCCGCTGCGTAGCTTGGCCAATCCAAATCCGGTGTCGGCATATTTGGCACGTGATCGCGCAAGGCCTGTGTCAGCCCTGCAATCTCGCCAGCCATCTCGCCCTTCATCCGCAACAGCATCAGCATGGCACCCACAGATTCAGGTGCGGCCTCACCCTTTAGGATGATTTGCATGGCCTCATAGCTTTCGGTTTGGGTCAGCGAGCGCGAACGTCCAGGGCCGCGCCCCAAGATCCGTACATAGGGGGCTAAGGTCATTCTGCGGCCTCTTTCGTCTCGTTCTGCGCCTCCCGCACCTTTGCCAGAAGATCTGCAATCTCAGGCCTGCAAGAGCCACAATTCGTGCCAGCTTGCAAGGCTTTGCCAACCCCGTCAACGCTCACAAGGCCTTGCGTTTCGATCGCATCGACAATTGTGTTCACGCCCACGTTGAAACACGAACAGACGGTTGGACCTGGATCAGGCTGATCGGCAGGCGACACGCCTGCAATCGCGTATGGCGCATCCGTATCGGTCAATGTCGCCAAATAGTCGCGCATGACAGCAACAGGTTTCTTGGACACAAACAGCGCGGCCTTAAGCACAGACCCCTCATAGAAGGCCAAACGTGCGGTACCAGAGGCCGGATCATTCATCACCTGTGCGGACGCGTCTGGTAAATCAAACATCCGTCGCGCTTCAGCTTCCCAATCTTGGGGTGTGGTGGCCCCTGCAAGTTCCAAACGATAGCCGCTGCGTGTTTTGGCCCGCGCCCAGTAGTCGCAATTTGGCGCGACAGTTCCGGAAGAAACCGCAAACCCGTACCATTCGGCCGCAAACCGTGTGACCTTGACCACCGCCGCCTTGCTTTCAGGTTGACCAGACACCGGATCGACCACAGGCGGCACCAAGGCATCCACCCGCGCGCTTGGCGCTGTTTCGCCCGTCCAGTGCATCGGGGCAAACACATCCCCGCGTGACACCGCATCTGTGATCAAAGCGCGGAAAATACCTGTTCCGGCCGGACTTTGCACGCGCACCAAATCTGAGTGGTTGATGCCCGCCTCTGCCGCGTCTTCAGGATGGATTTCCAAAAACGGTTCGGCCAAATGTGCCGACAAGCGTGGCGACAAGGCCGTGCGGGTCATCGTGTGCCATTGATCGCGAATACGCCCTGTGTTCAGGCGCAAAGGATAGCGCTTGCCCGTTTTGGCCGCAGGCGCACGGTAGGTGAGCGGCAGCATATTGGCTTTGCCTGAGGGGGTGAAAAACTTGCCATCTGCAAAGAAACGTCCGCCTTGGCGTGCCTCTGTTATGGGCCACCGCGTGGGGGCGAAACTGTTGTAATCCGCGTCCGACAGATCGCTTAAGGCAGAAATATCAAAGTCTTTGCCGAACTGCGTACCAAGGCGCGACATGTCGGCGTATTCGCGGAAAATATCAGCGGGCGTTTTGAAGTCGAAGGCCTCAGGCCAGTTCAAAAGGCGCCCCATGCGGCGACCGGCGTCAGCCAAAATATCCCAATCTGCGCGCGCATGCGTGGGTGCAGACATGGCGGGACGTTGGCGCGATATCGTCCGGTCCGAATTGGTGACCGTCCCGTCTTTTTCGCCCCAAGCCGCCGCTGGCAGCAAGACATCCGCCAAACGCGCTGTGTCCGTGGCCGCCGTGATGTCAGAGACCACAACGAAATCGCACGCCTTCATCGCGGCGACGACTTTGTCTGCATCTGGCATCGAGACAGCAGGGTTGGTGTGAATGACCCAGAGGGCCTTGATGCGCCCATCGCCGACAGCTTCGAACATGTCGACGGCTTTCAGACCTAACTTGGGCGACAGACGGTCCGTGTTCCAAAACGCGGACACGGCAGCATGGTGATCGGGGTTGTCGATGTCCAAATGGCAGGCCAGCATATTGGCCAAACCACCCACTTCGCGCCCGCCCATGGCATTGGGTTGGCCTGTGACCGAAAACGGCCCACAGCCTTTGGTGCCAATGCGCCCCGTGGCGAGGTGGCAGTTCAAAATCGCGTTGACCTTGTCTGCGCCTGATGAAGATTGATTGACCCCTTGCGAAAACACCGTGACGGTTTTGGGGGTGTTGATCCACATGTCGTAGAACTGATCAAGCGCGCCTTGGGACAGTCCTGTCACGCTGGGATCATCTGCGCGGGCTGCTTTAAGAGCCGCCTCGATGCCGTTCACATGCTCAATATAGTCCGTATTGATGGCATCGCGCGCTGCGATCTGCGTCAGCAAGCCATTGAACAAGGCGACATCCGTGCCAACCTTCAACGGCAAATGCAGATCCGCCCCATCGCAACTGGCAGTGCGGCGCGGGTCAACCACGATAATTTTCAACGCTGGGTTCTTTTCGCGCGCAGCCAGAATGCGCTGATAGAGCACTGGGTGGCACCACGCCAAGTTCGACCCAACCAACACGATCTGATCGGCGGTTTCCAAATCTTCGTAGGTGCCAGGAACCGTGTCAGTGCCAAAGGCGCGCTTATGCCCTGCTACGGTCGAGGCCATACACAGACGCGAATTGGTGTCGATATTGGCAGAGCCGATAAAGCCCTTCATCAGCTTGTTGGCGACATAATAGTCTTCGGTCAGCAACTGACCCGAGACATAAAAGGCGGCACTGTCTGGGCCGTGATCCGCAACGGTTGCTGCGAATTTTTCAGCCACCAGATCCAGCGCTGTATCCCAATCGGTGTCCTTGCCCGCAACTTGCGGCGCCAAAAGACGACCGTCACGGCCGACAGTTTCGCCCAGCGCAGACCCTTTGGAACATAAGCGGCCAAGGTTTGCGGGGTGTTCGGGGTCACCGCGCACAGCCAAACCGCCTTGTCCGTCAGGTTTCAGCAAGACACCACAACCAACCCCGCAATAAGGACAGGTGGAACGGGTTTCATCTGATTGGCAGGGCAGGCTCATGCAGCACCTTTTAACTTGGTCATTTGTGATAAGGGTTCAGCGACTTTTTCAGGGGCAGGTCCACCGCCAATGGCGCTGTGTGGCAGGCTGGTCAAATCGGCATCGAAGCCAGCGCCAAAGATCAATTGGTCCCGCATCGATGAAATATCAGTCCCTTGGTTCATGTGGTGATAGAACCACGCCCCATCGGCCGTGTCACCATACATCACTGCGCCAATAATCTTGTGATCTTGGATCACCAATCGCTTGTAAATGCCACGTTGAGGGTCGTGGAAAACGATCAACTCGCGGTCATCTGCATCGGCAAAGTCACCGGCAGAGAAGAGATCACACCCCGTGACTTTCAACTTTGTTGACAGCTGTTTGGGCACAAATTGCGCAGGCGTTTGCGTCAGCGTCTTGGCCAAAACCGCAGCCTGATCATACAGAGGCGCGACCAAACCAAACACTTCACCGTCATGCTCTGTGCACTCGCCCAGCGCATATACATCTGACGCGCTTGTCTGCATGTGGGCGTCGACAATCACGCCGCGGTTCACCTGCAGCCCGCCCTCTTTGGCCAGCGCAGTGGTTGGCCGAATGCCAACAGCCATAACCAAAAGATCGCAAGGCAACTCAGTGCCATCTTCCATCTGCAACGCGCGCACATGGCCCGTGTCATCGCTGAGAATTTGACTGGAGTTGGCGTTGCATAAAACTGCGATGCCGCGTGCCTCTAGGTCTGACTTCAACAAATCGCCGGCGGTCAAATCAAGTTGGCGGTTCATTACATGCGTGGCGTTGTGCACCACTGTCACCTGAATGCCGCGTGCGGCCATACCTGCCGCCGCCTCAAGCCCCAAGACACCGCCACCAATCACAACAGCCTTGGCATTTGGCGTTTGCGCAAGCGAGATCATGCGCTCGGTATCTTCAAGGTCGCGGTATGCCATGACGCCCGACGCATCATGGCCCGGCAGTGGAATGATAAAAGGGGCAGAGCCCGTCGCAATCACCAGCTTATCATAGGCGACCGTACCCTTTTCGCCCGTGACGATCTTGGTCACAGGATCGATGGCCAAAACCTTTTCACCGAAACGACAGGTCACGCCATGGGTCGCATACCAAGCGTCATCATGCGTGACGATGTCGGCATAGGTTTTCTCGCCCGACAACACAGGCGACAACATCAAACGATTGTATGTGCCGCGTGGCTCTGCGTTGAACAAGGTTACGTCATAGGCCTCGGGCGCATCTGCCATCAGATGGTCAAGCAAACGCCCCGGTGCCATGCCAGCCCCGATGATGATAAGTTTTTGCGGCATATTGCGCGTGTACTTTCCGTTACTCAGCAGCTGAGGCATCGGCATAAGCCGCGCCGATCATCGCCCCTGACAAAGTGCCATAAGCCTCAGCCCATGCGGCTTTGACCTCAGGCGTGAAATCATCGCCCAAGCCTTTTTCCAGAGTGCGCAACAAGGACGCGCCGACCTTTTCATAGTCTTCGGCTTTCACGCCGTAATCCACATGGCGTACAGCCAATTGCGCGGCCACAGGCACGATTTGATCCAAGAACCGCAGCCCTGAGACAACCGTTCCCAGTGTTTTCATCAGCTTGTCACCCTGCTCGGCCATATTTGTATTGGCGAAATAGGGTTTTACCTCGGGCGCTGTCTCGAACAGATCCGCATAGAAAATCTCTGCGGCAGCGTCTTTGATCGGCACCACTTTGGCAAAACTGTCTTGAACAAGGGCGATGGTTGTCTCTTCCATGGGGTTACTCCGCTGCGACTGATTTGGCTGGTGGCGTTTCGGCCTTTGGCTCGGCCTTTGGCTTGGGCTTGGCGCCGTGTTCATACTCTTCCAAGAAGTCCAAAACCTCTTGACGATATTTGTAGTAGTCAGGGTGCTCCAAAAGCGCCTTACGACTGCGCGGACGCGGCAGATCGACGTTGGTGATTTTGCCGATTGTGGCCTGTGGTCCGTTGGTCATCATCACCACGCGGTCCGACAGCAAAATCGCCTCGTCCACATCGTGCGTGACACAGATCGCTGTCACTTTCGTGCGCTCCCACACTTCCATCAACACCTCTTGCAATTCCCAACGTGTGAGACTGTCGAGCATGCCGAAAGGTTCGTCGAGCAAGAGCAACTTCGGCGACAAAGCAAAGGCCCGCGCGATACCGACACGTTGCTTCATACCGTTGGACATAGAACTGGCCTGCTTGTCCATCGCATCAGCCAAACCGACACGTTCGAGGTAGTATTCGATCACATCTTGGCGCTCAGCTTGGCTGGCGTTCGGGTAGACCTTATGCACCCCGATGGCGACGTTTTCTTTTGCGGTGAGCCATGGGAACAGGTTCGGAGATTGGAACACCACAGCGCGCTCAGGATCAGCGCCGCGTACCTCGTAGCCGTCGAGTTTGATCACGCCTTTGGAAATATCATTGAGGCCCGCGGCCATGGTCAAGACGGTGGATTTACCACAGCCAGAGTGACCGATGACAGAAATGAATTCACCACGATTTACTTTAAGATCAAAGTCTTCGACAACCGTCAGTGGCCCTTTTGGGGTCGGATAGATTTTGTGAATCTGTGAGAAATCAAGAAAGCGATCATTGATCAGACCCTCTTGCGCTTTGGCCACAGCCGCAGGCACCGAATGGATCGCTGTCACATTTGGCAAGGTGCGGGTTTCTTCGTGTTTCGCAGAAATCCCCACATCCATCAGGTATTTGGTCACGGCCACACGCAGACCTTTGAACGTGTCGTTTGTGTTCATCGCACCACGGTCGCGGGGACGTGGAATATTCACGACAAAAGGCTCGCCCAAAGTGCCATCAGGATTGAGCGGCACAATACGGTCGGCCAAAAGAATGGCCTCGTCCACATCATTGGTGATCAAGATACAGGTCTTTTTGTCCTGCTCCCAAATGTCCAAAATCTCGTCGGCCAGATTGGCGCGCGTCAACGCATCCAGCGCAGACAGTGGCTCATCCAGCAACAGCATTTCTGGGTCCATCGCCAAAGCGCGAGCCACAGACACGCGCTGGCGCATCCCACCTGACAATTCTGCCGGTCGACGTGACGAAGCGTGGGACAAGCCCACCATAGAGATGTAGTGATCCGCCTTGTCGCTTTTTTCGGATTTGGACAGTTTCGGAAACACTGCTTGCACCGCAAGCATGATGTTCCCTTTGACCGTCAACCACGGCATCAAGGAATAGGATTGAAACACCAAACCGCGTTCAGGACCGGGGCCTGCGATGGGCTTGCCCTTAAAGGTCACGTTGCCTGTGTCTGGCGTCTCAAGCCCCGCGATCATGTTCATGATCGTGGACTTGCCAGAGCCGGAGAACCCGAGGATGGCGAGGAATTCACCCTCTTTCACATCCAAGGAGACGTCCTTGAGAACCTCTTGGCGCGTCAGCCCGTTGCCGAAGCCTTTGCACACATTTTCAAACGTTAGAATGCTCATGAGATCACCGGTTGTTCGAGAAGGTTGTCAGGGATTGCAGCGCAAACATCACACGGTCCAACAAGAACCCGATGATGCCGATGGTCAGCACCGCCACGATGATTTTCGCCAAAGATTGCGAAGAGCCGTTTTGGAATTCATCCCAAACAAATTTGCCCAAACCAGGGTTCTGCGCCAGCATTTCAGCGGCGATCAAAACCATCCAACCCACACCCAAAGACAGACGCAAACCTGTAAAGATCAAAGGCAAAGCAGATGGCAAAACCAGCTTGGTGATTTTGTTGTAAGTGTTCATTTTCAACACTTTGGACACAGACACGAGGTCTTTATCAATCGTCGACACGCCCATGGCGGTGTTGATCAATGTAGGCCAAAGCGAACACAACGTCACTGTGATGGCCGAGACCAAGAAGGACTTAGAAAACGTCCCGTCATTGGTGGTGTAGAGCGCCGAGACAACCATGGTCACAATCGGCAACCATGCCAGCGGCGACACTGGCTTAAACAGTTGCACAAGCGGGTTGATGGCAGAGTTCGCATAGGGCGACAGGCCCGCGAAAATACCCAGTGGAATGGCAATCGCAGAGCCGATCAAGAAGCCAAAGAACACCGTTGTGATCGAGGTCCAGATTTGCTGGTAATAGGATGGCGAGCCTGTGTAAGGGATCACTTTCACCTTTTCAGGTTGCCCATTGGCGATGAAACGGTCGTTGCGTTTGGCGACGCGTTCTTCGTGCTTTTCTTTCTTTTCGGCCTTGGCGCCTGCATCCGCATGCAAGTTCTTTGCTTCGACCCACACCTCTTGTGGACCAGGAATAGCGCCCAATGAGGTCACAACCTTAGGCGCAAAAATGCCCCAAAGCATCAAAAAGCCAACGATGGCCAAAACAGGCACACCCAAAAGCCGCCAAATTTCTTTGCCTTGCGCTTTCGGGTTATCCCCCGCGATCGCTTTCAAAATCGGCGTCATCCAGCTCAGGCCGATCACCTGAAACCATTTGTCCGCTTTATTGATGCGGGTGAACAGTTTTGCGCGTTTGGCCTCTTTGGATTTCGCAATCTCGGCTGCGTCCAAAGCTTGTGGGTCGATGGCGGTCATGGGGGTAGTCCTTAAAAACGTAAAAAGGTGGAGCGCCATGAGACGCTCCACTTAAGTGTTAGCCTTTGATGTCAGATCCTGAGACGATTTGATCGCCTTTCAGACCAATCGGGAGGCTCTCGAGGTAAGCGTTCGGTGCTGAGCCATCAAACGGGATGCCGTCGATGATGTCTTCTGCAGGTGTTGGCGCTTTGTAGCCGTCAGAGTCCCAAGGGAAATCTGCTGCATCTGCCAGGCCTTCGTCGACCAAAAGCTTCGCCGCTTCCAAGTAGATCTCTGGTTTGTAGACAGATTTTGCCACTTCATCGAACCATTCGTCAGATTTAGGCTCAGCAATCTGACCCCAACGGCGCATCTGTGTCAGGTACCAAACAGCGTCAGAGTAGAACGGGTATGTCGCGTTGTAGCGGAAGAACACGTTGAAATCTGGCACCGAACGCGAGTCACCTTTTTCGTACTCAAATGTCCCTGTCATAGAGTTGGCGATCACTTCGTAATCGGCACCCACATAGTCAGGACGTGACAGAATTTCCACCGCTTCAGGACGGTTGGCGTTGTCGTTTTCGTCGAGCCACATAGCCGCGCGGATCAGCGCTTTCACCACAGCTTTCGTGGTGTTCGGGTACATCTCGGCGAATTCGTTGGTGATGCCGAAGACTTTCTCTGGGTTGTTCTTCCAAAGTTCGTAATCGGTGATCACAGGAACGCCGATGCCTTTGAACACAGCCTGTTGGTTCCAAGGTTCACCAACACAGTAGCCGTCAATCGTACCCGCTTCCAAAGTCGCAGGCATCTGGGGCGGAGGTGTCACAGACAAAAAGACTTCAGCGCCGATTTGACCTGATACGTTTTCAGGTGAGTAGTAACCAGGGTTGATGCCACCCGCGGCCAACCAGTAACGCAGCTCGTAGTTGTGCGTGGACACTGGGAACACCATGCCCATGTTGAACGGCTTACCTTTTGCAGCGTAGTCATCAAGAACAGGCTGCAACGCAGACGCTGAAATCGGGTGCATGATTTTGCCGTCTTCATCTGTTGGCAAAGTTGGCTTGATTGTTTCCCAAACCTCGTTGGACAAAGTGATCGCGTTGCCGTTCAAGTCCATTGAGAAAGGCGTGATGATGTGGGCTTCGGTGCCGTAACCGATTGTGGCCGCCAATGGCTGACCCGCCAACATGTGCGCGCCGTCCAATGTGCCGTCGATCACGCCGTCCAAAAGAACTTTCCAGTTCGCTTGCGCTTCCAAAGTCACAAACAAGCCTTCATCATCAAAGAAGCCTTGTTCATAAGCCACCGCAAGCGGTGCCATATCTGTCAGCTTGATAAAGCCAAATGTCAGCTCGTCTTTTTCAAGATCGAGCATCTGTGCAAATGCTGGACCGGCAAGCGCGGTGCTGGCGATAAGTCCGAGGAGAAGTTTTTTCATCAAAGTATCCCTGTGTTCTTGATCTGTGGTCTGCGCCCAACGGCCAAAGGCCCCGGACTGAAAAATAAAAAAAGCCGCCGATACGGACCACCCGGGAGGAGGAGGGCGAACGTATCGAGCGGCTTTGCTCTAAGCTTCCATCACTGGAAACGAATTCTGTATCGCGGCGCCATTGCCATGCGATAACTTGAGTTGACAGGTGTTTCGCGGTTGCAGCAACGGCATTACAGTGTTTTTCGAAAACGCCGAAAAACTCTCGGCATTTTTGCCTAATATTTGTGCGTTAGCTCAAAGAAGGCTCAAAAACGCGCCCGTCGAAGAATCTGTTGGGCTGCAAAATGAGCTTTCCTGATTCTGATCCAACGGCCATTTCCGCTTCCACCGCACCTTCAACTTTGAACGACGCCGTCGGCAATTCCGACGTCACGCCAGCAAGTGCAGTCCGGTAAAGGTCACTTCGAAACACAGATCCCGCAGCCGCCAAAGCCGCAGGGCGATCAAGCCCCAAACGCGCTGCAAGTTGCCCGCCGATCCATTCCGCTTGGGACCGCCACGGAAAGCTAGCAGCGCCTTGGCTGAATTCCATGAACTGATCGACAGGGCGTTCTGGTGTCGCTTTGGAAATCACCAATCGCCCATCAAACGATCTGTCCAAAATTTCCGGCGACATGTTCAAATACTCGGGGCGCGCCAAAAGCTCTGAGCGCAAAATGCGTGATTCAGGATCGGACAGCCAGCGCCCAGAGCGCCAAACCGCGCGGATCAATCGTCCCATCAAGGCCGCCTCTTGTTCAGCCCACTCAGACCGAACGGCAAGCACTTTTTCAGGGGCACAGGACCAAATCGCGGACCCGGGCAAAAGCAGTTCACCGACGCCATTTTCGACGGCAATCGACCCCCAAGGTTCACCCACGCAAAAGGCGTCAATTTCTCCGGCCTTGATCGCTTCTGCCATCAAAGACGGGGGCACTGTTTTGATGTCGACGCTTTGTGGCGCAGGCAGGCCTAAAGCAGACAACCAATAGTATAACAGCTCTGCATGCATCGAAAACGGGAATGGCACCCCGATGCGCAACCGCGCGCCTGAGGCGGCGATGAGCGCCTTGCCCGCAGCATAGGCATCGTGAAAATCAAAGGTGTGACCCTTGTCGCGCATTTGCTGCGCCAAAGCGTTAGAAACGCCTACAACCGTACCATTTATGGACAAAACCGATACGGCAGACAGTTTGGCCCGCGCGCCCCCAAGGCCCAAAGCCGAAGCAACAGGGACAGGCGACAACATATGTGCGGCATCAACTTGGCCAAAACTCAGCATATCGCGCAAGGACGACCAAGAGGGCGCACGGCGCAAATCCAGTGCCAGACCTTCTTCGGCGGCAAAGCCCATTTCTTGGGCCACGATCAGCGGTGCGGCATCGGCAAGCGGCATGAAGCCGACGGAAATAACGGTGCCCTTCATGCCAAAAGCCCCGCCGCTGTGACCAATGCATTGGCCACATCCGCAACCCGTTTGCCTTGATCCATCGCGGTCTTGCGCAACAGCGCATAGGCCTCATCCTCGCCAATCCCGCGGGCGCGCATCAGCATGCCTTTGGCGCGATCAATAACTTTGCGTTCTTCCAACGCGCGTTTGGTTTCGGCCAATTCTGTGCGCATGCGCTGGAACATCCGAAAGCGCGCAATGGCAGCATCGATGACCGGTTTAACCCGTTGGCTGTGCATGCCATCAACGACATAGGCCGACACGCCCGCCTCAATCGCAGCCGCAGACAGACCCTCATCCGAGCGATCCACGAACATCGCAACAGGACGCTCCAGCGGACCAGAGGCCAGCGCCAATTCTTCAAGCATATCGCGTGATGGGTTTTCCACATCGATCAAAACGATGTCAGGATTGTGCGCTTTGATGTGACGCGCCAAACCCGTTGGCTCTGCGATAATATGTACGTCAAAATCGCCTGCTTCACACAGGCTGTCGACGATAAGCTCGGCGCGCGCGGGGTCGGTTTCAACGACGATGACAGAAAGAGTATTGGCCATGCTGTGACATGGGCCACAGTCGCGTGACCTTGTAAAGAAGGCGCGCCGCTTGGCTGCGCAGAAATCAGGCCATTCGCCTAATTTTTAATCACTTCGGATTTTGATGCCTAAAGTCACCCATGAATTGAATCGCCACTGTTCTTGCCTTTTTGGTCAAAACTTCACAGATTACAGCTTCCTTATGTCGGATCGTTTGATGCAGTCTCACCGCATGTGTTGTTCATGACCTCCTGCCCCGCAATGATTTTGGCGGGTGGTCGCGGCATGCGGCTTGGCCAACGCGATAAGGCCTTGTGTGTTTTGGGCGGCGCGTCGCTTTTGCAGCATTGTTGCACCCGTCTCAGCACGCAGTGCGATCCGCTTGCGCTGAATGCCAATGACGATCTTGAGCGGTTTTCTGATTTTGACATCCCCGTGTTTGCGGATTCCGCTGGCGATCACTTTGGTCCGTTGGCAGGAGTTTTGGCCGCGATGGACTGGGCCGCAGAATTGGGTCACGGCGATGTCGTCACGGTGGCCGTCGACACCCCCTTTTTCCCACATGATTTGCTCGCAAAACTGCAAGCCCAGCGCGCGCCGAACACGATTGCCCTTGCTGCCACACGCGACACAGAGGGTCGTCTTTGGCGGCATCCAACCTTTGGACTTTGGCCCACGCATCTACGCGACGACCTGCGCGCGGCGCTATCCGCCGGCACGCGCAAAGTGACAGAGTGGGCAGATAGCCAAGGCGCCACATATGTGACGTTCAAGACGACACCGAACGACCCGTTCTTTAACATCAACACGCCGGAAGATTTGAAACAGGCCGAAAAGCTTATCCGCGTTTGATATAGTAGATTTGCGCAGTCTTGGTTGGACTGTAAGCGGCAAGGACGTCATCCGCCGCCTCTTGAGCCAAAAGCCTGTGACCCGCTTCAGCGCAAAAATGCGGAACATCGATCACGGCCGCAGGATCAGAGGCGACAAGCCGCAACACCTGCCCCGATTGCATCGCCAGCAAAGCCTTACGCGCCTTAAGCACCGGCAGCGGGCACAAAAGGCCAATGGCGTCGATATCTTGGTCCCATTTCATATGCGCTGACATATGTGGCTACGCTCAATTTGTCTATGCTCTCTCAGCGCTGCCCCTTGTAGCTTGCCGCCTGCCCCCTTATCCTTAGCGAAACGATAGGATATAGTATGAAAACCGCACAAGCGACATTGAAGACAGCAAACGGCTCAAAATACCTGCAACAGCTTTGCAAACACTTTGGCCACAAAATCGACGTTGAATTCACCGAAACGGTGGGCAAGATCACCTTTCCCTTTGGTCCTGTGGATCTGAAAGCCGTTGAAGGCTCTCTTTGGATTCAGGTAACGGCCTCTGACGACGAAGGCATCGTACGCGCCAAAGATGTGGTGGATCGCCACCTCGTGCGCTTTGCCTTTCGCGAAGAGTTCGAAAACATGCCTTGGGAAGCTTGAGCGCCCTCACTCACTAGTGAAAATCTCGGCTTGGAAACAGCCGCTTTGCCTGCTCGCGTGGGTGGCGCGCTGTTTTCACGGCTGGCGTGCGTGGCGCGTCATCCGCTTGGGGCTGGGTGATGCCGATGGCCTCATCCATCGGATGACCCAACTCGCCAAGATGATGCGACATGTCTTGCACATCTTGCGCGATCAGATGCACCACGATGCCCTCTCGTTGCAAATGCCCCGTGACCCGCAACAAACGCCCCCCCATGACAGCGCGGCGAAAACGTTCGTACACCTTTGGCCACACCACCACATTTGACACACCTGTTTCATCTTCTAGCGTGAGAAAAATCACCCCAGACGCCGTGCCAGGGCGTTGACGGGTGATCACCAACCCGCAGACATGCGTGCGTTGCAAAGGCGCAGTTGCCAACTCGGCATGCGGCGTGAGCCCGTGCATATTGGGCCTGAGCAATTCCATGGGGTGCGCGCGCAAAGACAATCGCATGGCCACATAATCCTCGACCATTTCTTCGCCCAAATGCATGGCGGGCAAGTCAATTTTGGGCTCGACAATGCCTTCGCCATCCAGCGGATCATTAAACAATGGCAAAGGTTTCGGCGCGCGGATGGCCTTGACCTGCCACAAGGCATTGCGCCGCCCAAGCCCCATATCCGCGTAGGCATCCGCCTCGGCCAACCGTTCAAGCGCGCTTGGGGTTAGGCCCGCGCGCAGCCACAAAGCTTCGGGGTCAGGATAGCCATTGCCCCGCGCTGCCACGATCCATGCGGCGTCCTCTTCACGGAACCCTTTGATCTGGCGAAACCCAAGGCGCAGGGCCAGCGTGCCATCGGCGCGACGTTCCAGTGTGTTGTCCCATGTGCTGTTGTTGACGCAAATCGGGCGCACCTCGATCCCGTGTTCGCGGGCATCGCGCACGATCTGCGCTGGCGCGTAAAACCCCATGGGTTGGGAATTCAGCAACGCACAGGCAAAGGCCGCAGGGTGGTGACATTTCAGCCAAGACGACACATAGGCCAACATGGCAAAGGCCGCCGCATGGCTTTCGGGAAACCCGTATTCACCGAAGCCTTCGATCTGAGAAAAGCAACTTTCCGCGAAAGCCGGCTCATACCCACGCTCTAACATGCCGCCAATGAACTTATCACGCAGCTGGCCAATGGTGCCCATCCGCCGAAACGTCGCCATAGAGCGGCGCAGCTTATCCGCCTCAGATGGCGTGAACCCCGCCGCAACCACAGCGATTTGCATGGCTTGTTCTTGAAACAAAGGCACGCCGAGCGTTTTGCCAAGCACCTCTTCAAGCTCTTTTGACGGGAATGCCACTGGCTCTTTGCCCTGTCTGCGATTGATATAAGGATGCACCATGCCGCCCTGAATGGGACCGGGGCGCACGATGGCGACCTCGATCACCAGATCATAAAATTCCCGTGGCTTCATCCGTGGCAAGAAATTCATCTGCGCGCGGCTTTCCACCTGAAACACCCCCACAGCATCGGCCACACAGAGCATATCAAAGGTCGGTGTGTCTGCTTGGGGCACCGTGGCGATGCTGTAAGTTTGCCCGCCATGCAGCGCGATCAAATCGAAGCTTTTGCGAATACAGGTGAGCATCCCGAGGCTTAGAATATCGACCTTCAGAATGCCCAGCGCATCGATGTCATCCTTGTCCCACTCAATAATCGTGCGATCATCCATGGCGGCGTTTTCAATCGGACACAGCTCGTCCAGTCGCCCTTTGGTAATGATGAACCCACCCACATGCTGGCTGAGATGACGCGGAAACCCGATGATGTCGCCAATCAGCTTGATCGTCTGCGCCAAGCGCGCGTTGCTCAGATCAAGCCCCAATTCTTTGATGCGCTTGGGATCAGCGCCCCCATTCGACTGGCCCCATATTTGCCCCGATAAATTGGCCGTCACATCATGCGACAACCCCATGACTTTGCCCACTTCACGAATGGCCGCTCGCGACCGAAAATGGATCACAGTGGCACAAAGACCCGCACGGTGGCGGCCGTATTTGGCATAGATATGCTGGATCACCTCTTCCCGACGCTCATGTTCGAAATCCACATCAATATCCGGCGGCTCACCACGGTGTTCTGACACGAACCGCTCCACCACCATGGTGATCACCTCGGGGCTGACATCGGTGATCCCCAAAAGATAACATAAGATAGAATTCGCAGCAGAGCCGCGCCCTTGGCATAAAATACCCTGAGACCGCGCGAACTGAACGATGTCATGAACTGTCAGAAAATACGCCGGAAAGTTGAGCTGTTTGACCAAGGCCAGCTCTTTTTGCACCTGCGCAAGCGCACGATCTGGCGCACCATGCGGGTAACGACGCCCAAGCCCCTCCTGCGCCAAACGCGCCAAGCGATCTTGCGGTGGCTCATCCCCTGCGACTTCGTCTGGATACTCATAAGACAACTCAGACAAGCAAAAACTACACTGCGCAGCAATCTCGGTCGTGCGGCGCAACGCGGCGGGGTGACGCGCAAACAACCGCTGCATATCTGCGGCAGGTTTCAAGCGGCGCTCGGCGTTGGGCAAGGCCCGCGTGCCGATCTGATCAATCGTGATGTGGTGCCGCATGCAGGTTAAAACATCTGCCAATTGCCGCCGCGACCCGTGATGCATCAACACATCCCCCACCGCCACCATGGGGGCCGCCGTGCGATGCGCCAACTGGCTGCACGCGGCCAAATAGGCCTGATCGGTGCCATCATAACGCGGGGCGGCGCCAACAAAAACATCACTGGGAAAACAAGTTCTTAGCCGTGCAATATCGGCACGACTGTTGCGCAGCGCCCCTTGCGGCAAAGCGATTAAGCTCATACCGGCGCAGCCATCACAAAGATCCCGCAGATCCAAAAAACACGCCCCTTTCGGGGCACGCCGTTTGCCCAAGGTCAAAAGCCGCGTAAGGCGCGCATAGGCCGCGCGGTCATGCGGCAACGCAATCCAATGCGTGTCACTGTCGCGCAAAATAAGCCGCGCCCCGACGATAAGCTTGGGCAAAAGGGCAGCGTCCCCAAGCTCGCGGCGCAGTTCTTTGAGCGCAGAATAGGCCCGCACCACACCGGCCAAAGAATTGCGGTCCGTGATGGCGATCGCGGACAGGCCCAAGTCTGCCGCGCGGGTGACCAACTCTTCGGGGTGCGAGGCGCCGCGCAGAAAGGTAAAGTTGGATGTGACACACAGTTCGGCATAGCTCATGCGAATTCTCCATGCACAAACCAACCTGGGTTTTGAGGGGTGTAAAACAACCAAAGTCGTCGCCCTTGGCGCGTCTCCACCCGCCAATAATCACGCACCCCAGAGCGCCAATTGTCATCCGAAAACCACCATTCTGGCGCGATCCGTTCCGGTCCTGTGGCCCGTGCGGTTGTCAAAAACATCCGCCGCCAGCGAAACGTTTGTGGCGGGCGGGTGCCTTGCGCGGCAATCGGGTCCGGCCCGAACAGCCGAATGGGGCGCGTGCGCAGATGCACCCATGCCCCACTGGCGCGACTGTGCGCGGCACTGGCTGTCAAAAAACTCCGCTCAGGAATGTGGCTGTCCGCTGGCAAAAATCGCTGCACATTATCCAACCCCACCCGCACACCAATGCGTGTGATCAGATCGTCCAATTTCGTGGCAACCTTGCTGCCAGTATGATCGATCTGCTGGATCTCTAGCGGCTCCACTCGCGTGGCCTGTAATTGAATCTGATCAATACCAAATCCTGGATCAACCGCATCAACGCCGCGCTGAAACAGCGGCAAAATACGTTTCGCATCCCGCAAAGGGGCCGCCAAACGCAATTCAACCTGCTGGCTTTTTTGGTCAACGCGGCGCAGGGTCAGCTGCAAAATACGCGCGCCCATTTCTTGCGTTTTCAAACGCATACAGACCTGCGCCAACAGCCGTTCGGCCGCCGCCATAATGTCATCGCCTGTGCCAATGGGGTCGGGAAAACTCATCTGCGCGGCATAGCGCGGGGCCTCTTGCAGCGGCGAAATTTCTTCGGGGATATCGCCCAAAGCTTGATCCAGACGCATCAGCACATCTTGACCAAAGCGCCGCGCCACACTGGCGCGCGGCAGTGCCATGACATCGCTCACATGCCGCAAACCAACCCGCTGCAACGCGGTGCAGGTTTTCGCCTCAAGGCGCAACGCAGCGACGGGCAAATCGCGCAGCCGTGCACCTGTTTGACCCGCAGAAAAATGCGCAAAAGCCCACGCTGCCCCGCGTGTATCGGCAACTCCAAGACGCGCGCTCAGCCCCGTGCGCGCAAGCCGGTGCCGCATATCACCCAGCATGGCGCTTTCACCGCCAAACAGATGGGCAGAGCCGGCGATGTTCAAAACCAAACCATCATCGCCGTCCAGCCCAACCCAAGGGCAATACCGTTCCGACCACCGCGCAAGACTGTGCAAAAACCTTTGATCAGACCGCACATCGGCAGGACGGCTTTGCAGATCACGGCAAAACGCGCGCGCATCTGAAAAGCCCATTCCGCGATGCAACCCCGCCCGTTCAGCCTGTGCATTCAAACAATAGATGCGCTCTGTATTTGCTTGGTGATGCGTAAGGGCAAAGGGGCCATCAATCGGGCGTGCGCGCAGAACCCGTTCGCTGGGCAACCTCGGAAACCACACTGATACGACGCGTTTGCGCATCCCACTTTACATCCCAAATCTTCAATGTTCCTGATTTGTTCTTAATAATCTCCCAACGCTGTAGAGTCGAGTCCGTCTGCGATGGCGTGGCATCAAACAGCGGGGCGCAATGCCACCGCGTTTGTGCCGCATTGTTCCCCATTCCCTCAGGCAACAGGCACAGCCCCGTGGATTTTCCGGCCTCAGCGGCCAATTGCAAACGCCGCCCCGCCGTGAAGCTCAGCGGCTTTGTCAGCTCCACAATCACCACGCTCACCGCGCCAGAGCGCAAGGCTTCTTCGGTGACAGCCAGCGCATCAGTCTGATCTTTCACCTTTGTAATCAATAGATTTTGCGGATCCATATAGATGCCAAACCCCATTGGATTAATCTGATCCGCCAGCCACGCCTCACAAACCCACAGCACAGCCCCGCCGCGCGCCCCCGCCAAAGCAAAGGCAAAAGAGGTCGCGCTGGGGCCTGTCACCTCATGGGTGCGCCCAACGCGCACAGGAAACTGACTGGTAAAATCTGACTGCATAAATAGAACATAGAGTGAACATTAATTGATTCCCAGCCCAGAATGCCCCCATCTGATCTAGATCAGTTACGTGCGGGGCCAAACCGACTACGACATCAAGAACACGTTCGGGACAACGCTTTGGCGTTCGGACGCCCCACAAGTCGAAAGTACGCAACGCATGCGCCTCACAACCAAAACCAATCTCGCCGCGCGCATCTTGATGTTTTGTGCCGTCCACAAAGACACGACCGTGCGCTCTGCCGATATCGCCAAGGCTTGTAACGCATCGGGCAACCATCTGGCGCAGGTGGTGCATCAACTCCATGCACATGGCTATGTCGCCACCCAACGCGGGCGAACCGGAGGGTTGAAACTTGGGCGACCCGCACGGGATATATCCATCGGGCAATTGTTTCGCCTGTTTGAAAGCCCCACGCCATTTGCGGAATGTTTTGCCGAAACAACGAACACATGCCCCCTGACAGGCAGCTGCCGTTTGCGCGCCCATATCGAACGCGCCTTGGAAGCCTTTTTTCAGGAACTTGATCAGGTCACGCTTGAAGACTTGGTGCAAGACAACTGTGGGCTAGAGGCCATTCTAAGCCTAACCCCACCGCAAATCGCCCGCTGCGCACCGACGCTCAATTAAGCCAAAGATGGACCAATGCGGCCTCAGGCGTCTCACGCCCGCCGTTTTGCACACCGCTTTGCCACAGCAATTGACCCGCAGCATAACTGCCAGGTTCAAGATTACCCACCTCACATTGGCTAACCGCGCGAAGAACAACGCCGTTTTGAACCGCTTCAGACAGCGCCGCGATCACACTGGCGTCAGACATGATCGTGCCCGCACCGAACACGCGCAAAACAGCGCCGTCCAATTCTTTTAACATCGCGGACAGCGCCACCACGGGAAGGTTTGGCGTCACCGTCACAACCGCAAGTTTTTTGTCGGGGAACCGGCGGCGTTTGGGTGCCGCAATAGAATCTTGCGGTGTGGCCCGAAAAGCGTCGAGTTCAAAGCAGTTATGCTTGACCAGCCCATTTGCGGGCAAAATCTTGCCTGCGAAGGACAAAAACACGCCCTCGTCGGCGCACTTGCTCAACGCATCAATCGCGAAATCAAGATTGCCCTCTGCGTCGCCCCCTGCCCCCAAAGGCACCATAGAGCCGCACAATACAACATGCCGCCCGAGACCTTCCAACGCTTGCGAAAGTGCCGCGCCAGTGAAAGACATCGTATCGGTGCCATGAGTCAAAAGCACAGCGCAATTGGGATGCGCATCAATCACGTCCAAGATAGCATTCCAGTGTTGTGGTCCCATGTCGGCACTGTCAATCAATGGCGTAAAAACATGCTGATGCAACTCGATATGCGCAGCCAGTCGCGCCAAAACAGCGGCCTCAACGACACCATCTTGCGGCGTCAAACCATGCGGCCCAGACACCATGCCGATGGTGCCGCCAGTGTGGATCAAAAGAAGTTTCATATCTTGGCACCTTCAGCATTGATCGCGCGTGCAGCCAGCGTTTCAGCCACGCATTCTGTCACGTCTATAAATGTTTTTCCGCGCATAGGCGTGGCAATAAGCGGCAGTTCCGTACAGGCCAGCACAACAATCTCAGACGCCAAACTTTGCACAACAGCCGCCATGCGGGGTGACAAGCTTGGGTCCGATTGCCCCAGTCGTTTCACATCCTCAATAAGCCCGTGCAGCGCATCTGCATCGTCGGGCGTCTCAAACAGCCCCGTGGATCCCATCGCGGCATAGACCGAAAAATCATCCAATGCGGCCACAGGGCCAGCCGCCAACAAACCAACCCGAGAATGTTCGGTTTGTGCAAGCTTTCGTTCCAAAACAGATTGAAACGACAGAAAATCACCTGAATCCGACAGGCGATCCAAAAGCTTTTCTACCCTTGGTGCGAACCAATTCAACGTATTGCAGGCAATTGCAAACACATCCACCTGCGGTGCAATTTGGCGTACAGTCTGCTCCAATGCAGCCCATGTATCGGCTTCGTTCCGCCGCAAATCCATCGACAAGCCAAGCTGAGGTTCTGACACAATCACAACCCGCGGCGCGTCGATATCCCCGCGAAACCCATCCCCAAGCTGTTTCTGAGTTTGCACAACCACCTTGCTCCACAGGTCCATCCCAGCCTCGGGTCCCGAACCTGCAATGATCCCAATGGTAAAGGGCCGATGCGTCATCAATGTCTCCATAATCTGATCATGTGCGCTCAAACATCCATTGACAATTGTGCCAACCCGCGCAAACTGGCGCGAAGTGATGCATTTTTTGCAAGAAAGAGGACCAGTTGTCTGAGATTTCCGAAAACCTTCGCCTGTTGTGCTCGTTCAAGACATCCATCTCGCAAATCGCGCGAGACTTGGATCTCAATCGCAGTCAACTCAACAGGTATATTGCCGGAACTTCCACCCCTCGCACGGGTCTCATGCGCAAAATATGCGATTATTTCGGGGTAGAGCTGCACGAACTCATGCTGCCGCAAGACGACTTTGCCGAATTGATCAAAATCCGCAAGCTCGACACGGACAGCACAGGGCGCTCGTTGCATCAACATATCGACCGCGTCATGGCCAAAAGCGAGGCCCGCATCCAAAATATGAGCGGGTTCTTCTGGGAATACTACGCTTCCATGTCTCAGCCCGGTAAAATCATTCGCAATTTGATCACCTTTGAACAACGCGATCACTACATGTTTTACAAACGTCTTGAACGCATGGGGCCACACGACAAACCTTGTCGGCACCACTTTAAGTACCAAGGGGCAGCCATGATGACGGGGGATCGCGTTTTCATGTTCGACCATGAATATGGCGCCGAAGTTGAGATGACCCAAACCGTTCTTTATCCCGATTACGCCATGCGCTGGACCCGTATTCACGGCATCAAACTTGGTGTTTCAGCCGACAGCGCCCACATGCCTTGCGCGGTGCGCGTGGTCTTTGAGCGCCCGCCCCCCTCTATGCGTGCCTTCACGGCCCTGCGCCAATGTGGGTTGTTCGATTTTGACAGCCCTCACATTCCAGAACATGTGCTTGAAATGATCGATAACGCCGCCAGCGGCCCGCAAGTGTTTGAGGCCTATTCGCGATAACGCGCCCTGTAAATGAGCGCCTAGAGGTCAAAAAACGCGCGATGTCCGATGGCAGAGCGCGCAGCCGTCTTAAACTCAGCCGTCAGTTTCTCGGTTGTTTTGCGTGCAAGCGCGCGTGATTTTGGACTCGCATCAAACAGACGCTTTGCAGGTGCTTGCGGCAGCAATCCCAATCCATCCAAAACCGGCGTATAAAGCTGTTCTTCCACATGGGCGAGCCCACCGGGGAACGGCGTAAAATCAGATCGCAAAACCGGCTGCTTGGACCAGCGCTGCAACCTGTCTTGTGTTTGCGCGGTCAGACCCGTGGCGGTCATGGCGCGCCAAAACTCAGTGTCTTCGCGCCCGCCTGCGTAATGCAGATTGATGAATTGCGCGAAATCATCCACTTGGCGTGCCACGGTGGCATTGTACCCAGCGCGCACCGCAGCCACGTCCCCCGTCAGGACTTTGTCCAACCCAATGCGGCTGATCATCAAGGCCTGCACCAAACTGCCATGAATGGATGTCGCCTCAAGCGGCTCCAAAAAGCTTTGCGCCAAGCCAATCGCGATACAGTTTCCAACCCAAGCTGCATTCAAGCGCCCTGGTGCGATGGACAAAACGCGTCTTACTTCAATGGGTTGCCTCAATGTGGCCTCAACTTCTTGTTGCGCTTGGTCTTCTGAGCAATGCGCATCTGAGAACACATAGCCACAGCCCATACGGTCCTGCACAGGAATGCCCCACATCCACCCTGCCCCAAGCGCCTTGGCTTGCGTGTAAGGCGCGATGTCTTTTTTGGGATCATGATCCAGCCAAAAGGGCATCGCTTTGTTCAGCGGAAGGATATCACCATACGACACCCATCCAGCCTCAAGCTGACCTATGAGAGCACGTCGAAATCCGGTGCAATCGATGACCAAATCGACGGGGATATCGGGCATGTCTTGCATCTGAAGCGATGTGATATCGCCCGTTTGCGCATCGCGCTGAACGCCAGCCACTTCGCCGCGAATGTGATCAATGCCCTGCGCTTTTGACGCCAAATAGCGCCCAAGCCGTGATTGATCAAAATGATAGGCATAATGAAAGGGGCTGACGGCGATCAAATCCCCGTTTTTCTTGCACGCATAGGGCGATTTTCGCCCGCGCATCAGCCATGTGAACAGATGGGTCGCGGCAACATCTTTACCTGCCCCGATGCGGGCCTGATGCAGCCAATTGCTGGGCAAACCATCAGGCACAGGCCCCAAAGCGTTCGGGTCATCAATCGGACCAAAATAGCTGCCGCCATCTTTGCGCCAGCCTTCGTGATGGATGCCAAACTTGAACGTGGCCCCCGTTTCACGCAAGAACTCGGCCTCATCAAAGCCAAGATCAAGCAGCACTTGGCGAAAGATCGAGGTCGACCCTTCGCCAACACCAACTGTGGGAATATTTGGGGATTCAATGACAGACAAACGCGCAGGCACGCCAGATTGCTCTGCGCTTTTTTGCAACACCAAGGCTGTCAGCCACCCTGCCGTTCCACCACCCACAATCGCGATATGTTTTTGCGCCTGCGTTTTGTCTGTTTGTGTCATCAAATCCCCTAAGGCGGCTTACGCGGTCAAGCGTGCCCATTCTGGCAACCAGTCGCCATGCGCGCCACGCAGACGATCAACCAAAGCCCAAATTTGTTCAAGATCCAGCTCGGCACCAGTGTGCGGATCCATCATCGCAGCGTGGTAGATGTTCTCTGCGTTCTCATTGATCAGCGCATCGACTGTCAGGCCTTGCACCGTCACGTTTGATTGCATCACAGCGGCCAATTGTGGCGGCAACATGCCCACGGTTGTCGGCTGAATGCCATTGTGATCCACCAAACATGGCACCTCGACAGCGCATCCTTCGGGAAGGTTGGAAATCAAACCGTGGTTGGCGATGTTGCCGTAGATCACCGATGGCGTGCCGGTCCAGATCGAGTTCACAATCTCGGAGGCATATTCATGGCTTTCCTTGATCTCGATGGTGTCGGTTGTTTTCAAACGCTCACGCTCTTCGTCCCAATTCGCCATCTGTTCGATGCAGCGTTTTGGGTATTCGTCCAGCGGGATTTTGAATTTCTCAATAAGATCGTCACGGCCCTCTTTGATGAACCAAGGTGTGTACTCGGCAAAGTGCTCAGAGCTCTCGGTCACGAAGTAACCAAGGCGTTTCATCATCTCATAGCGGACAATGTTTGGGCAGCGCTCGCTGTGTGGATCGTCGTAGGGGCTTGGTTTTGGGAATGCGCCACTTTCATAACCTTTCAACAAATCAGGGTACAGATCGCGGTAAGATCCGTCTTTCAAACGCTGCTCAAATTTCAACATGAATGCGATGTGGTTGATACCGGCACTTTGGTAGCGAATGTCTGCGACAGGGATGTCCAAGTCATGCGCCAATTCTTTGGCGGTGCCTTGCACAGAGTGACACAAGCCAACCTGTTTGATCGTTGGATATTTACGCGCAATCGCCCATGTGTTGATCGCCATTGGGTTCACGTATTGCATCAACGTCGCGTCAGGGCAGACCTGCAACATGTCTTCACAAACGGACCACAGGTGCGGAACAGTGCGCAAGCCACGCA
Source organism: Pacificibacter sp. (assembly GCF_039769035.1). Taxonomy (NCBI): domain Bacteria; kingdom Pseudomonadati; phylum Pseudomonadota; class Alphaproteobacteria; order Rhodobacterales; family Roseobacteraceae; genus Pacificibacter; species Pacificibacter sp. The sequence continues at coordinate 49,694 of NZ_JBDMZG010000060.1, read as the reverse complement.
TGATGCCGCCAACGCCAAGCGTGTCGGCGATGGTTTGACGCAAACCGAATTCATTCGGGATGTCGAAATCGGTGATTGTGCACGGATCATAGCCCCCCACTTGGAAAGCTGTGACCACAAAATGCGCGCCATCAAGCGCTTCGCGTTGATTGCTGTGACTGGTGATCTGAGCAGAAACGCCCAAAGTCGACACCATGCGCTTTGCAACGGCTTCGGATTCAGCCAACCGCACAGGGTTGATATCCATCAGTGCGATATGCGCGTTGCCCAAAGCTTCGCGTTGCAAAATATCGCCGACGATATTGCGCATAAAGACAGTAGATCCTGCACCGATAAAGGTGATTTTGGGTGAGTTAGTCATCAGGTTCGTTCCTTGAGAAGTATTCGATTCTATCTATGCCAGCAGGTCGGCTTTGGCGTTTCGGAAACGCCGTTTCCATTCCGGAAAATCACGCAACCACGTTGAAAGCAGCGTCAACAAGCCGGCGTGTGTATGCCGTTTTGGGATCCGTCAGAACTTGTTCGGTTGGGCCCATTTCGACGACCTGTCCGCGCTGCATAACGATCACGTTGTGACACAGCGCACGCACCACCTTCAGGTCGTGACTGATGAACAAATAGCTCAGATCGCGCTTGCGACGCAGCTCGCGCAGCAGGTCAATAATCTGGGCTTGGATCGATAGATCGAGCGCCGATGTCGGCTCGTCGAGCAAGATAAATTCTGGCGACAAGACAATCGCACGTGCAATCGCAAGCCGCTGACGTTGCCCGCCCGAAAACTCATGCGGGAACCGGTCAAGGGCGGAGTGTGGCATGTGCACATCATCCAGCGCCTGACGCACCAACGCGTCCCGTGCCTCTGCAGAACCGCCGATGTTGTTGACGATCAGACCCTCTTCCAAAATCTGCCGGATGATCATGCGCGGATTGAGCGATGAAAACGGGTCTTGGAACACCACTTGCATGCGGGTGCGGTAAGGCTGCATGTCTTTGCGAGACAGTTGGTCGATGCGATTACCTTGGAAAGTAATCTCGCCTTTTTGATAGTTTCCAAGCTTGATCATCGCCATGGCAAGCGTGGTTTTTCCAGATCCACTTTCTCCAACAATTCCAAGAGTTTCCCCCTTGTGGATCGTCGCAGAAATATCGTTAACGGCTTTAAGTTCCGTCAGCTTTGGATTGAAAAAGCCACCTGCTTTCAACATGAAACTGATCGACATATGCGAACCCGACAGAACAGGTTCCGCATTTTCAGGCAAAGGATCAGGGTGCCCTTTGGGTTCTGAATTGATCAGGTGTTTGGTGTAGGGGTGCTGCGGGTTTTCGAACACCTCTTGGGTGTTGCCGCGTTCCACAACTTCACCTTGGCGCATGACCACAACCGTGTCTGACACTTTGGACACCACGGTCAAATCATGGGTGATCAACACCACAGCCATGCCGTGCTTTTTCTGTAGGTCTTTGAGCAAGGACAGGATTTCCGCCTGCACCGTCACGTCCAAAGCCGTTGTCGGTTCATCCGCGATCAACAGATCGGGATTGTTGGCCAAAGCCATCGCGATCATCACACGCTGACGCTGACCGCCGGACATTTCATGCGGGTATTGGCTGAACCGTGTTTCAGGATCGGGCAATTGCACTTCGTCGAGCAACCGCACCACTTCTTTGCGCAGGTCAGCCTTGCTGATCTTGCGGTGCGCCGTGATGATTTCACCGACCTGATCACCGATTTTATACACGGGGTTCAAGCTGGTCAGCGGTTCTTGGAAGATCATCGCAATGCGGCGCCCACGAATGTCTTGCAACTTCAATTCAGGCCACTCGGATAGGTCTTCGCCATCGAACATGATCTTGGTGTCTTCACCCACGATCGCATTCGGGGCCAACATGCCCATGACCGCACGCGCTGTCACGGATTTGCCCGATCCACTTTCGCCAACCACGGCCAGGGTTTCACCCCTGCGCACTTCGTAGCTGACGTTTTTCACCGCATCGACTTGGCCGACAACAGTCCGAAATGAGATTTTTGCGTTCTCAACGCTCAAGAGAGGATCAGTCATTTGCATACGGGTCCATTGCATCGCGCAGGCCATCGCCAAGGGCGTTAAAGGCCAGAACGGAAAGAATAATCATGCCAACAGGCGCAAGAAGCCAAGGCGCGGAAGCAAGCGATTGAAAGTCACGCACAGCGTTCAACATCACGCCCCATGAGACCATGGGTTGCTGAATGCCAACCCCCAAGAAAGACAAGAAGCTTTCAAGCAAGATCACTTCGGGCAACACATAGGTGGCCCAAACGATGATGTGCGACGACATATTCGGAATGATATGACGCCCAATGATACGTCTGTCATTGGCACCAACTGCGACAGCAGCCCGCACAAATTCGACCGAGCGAATGGCGATCACCTTGCCGCGCAACTCGCGCGCCAGATCGGCCCATTTCAGAACGACAACAATAGCAGCGAACATGATAAACGTGAGCATCGGGTCAGCGCGACGCGGCAACACAGCCACCAAAGCCAGATAGAGCGGCAGATCCGGAAAGGATTTCACAAACTCGATCACGCGTTGGATGATCGTATCGGTGCGTCCGCCCATGTAGCCAGAGGTCACACCCACAAAGGTACCGATCACACAGGCAGCGCCCATCACAATCAGCCCCATCAAAAGCGTAATACGGCTACCGTAAAGCATGCGGCTAAACACGTCGCGCCCAAGGCCATCTGTGCCCAGAAAGTGCACCGGTGCGCCATCAACACCGCCAAAAAGATGTGTTGAAAACGTCATGCCCAGAAACTTGTAGTCTTCTCCTTGGACAAACAGCCCAAGATCAACACGTTGCTCATGCGACGGTTTAAACGTGATCTCATACGTGACAGGGTTCATTTCCTCGGCAAAGCCCAAGACGAACGGGCGCGTCAGCCCACCGTCTTCAGAAATAAAGCGCACCAATTGTGGCGGCGTGTAGATTGCCGTGCGGTCTTTGGTGGCGGGTGTGTAAGGCGCCAAGAACGGCGCAAACATCGCGGTAAAGACGATCACACAACAAATGATCATCCCGATCATCCCTGTCCGATTGCCTTGAAAGCGCTTGCGTACCAATTGCCAGTAAGACAGTGACGGTCCTGAGGCGACTTCTGAGTTCATGTTGAAATCAGGAGCATCTGGCGTTTGATCTATCATTTGATCTGTCATTGGTCTGCTCCTTAAACCGTAGCTTTGCGGACGCGTGGGTCCAGCAGGGCCAGCGCGATGTCAGCAAGCAGGTTGCCCACCACCATCAAGACAGCCACCAGCAAGAAAATCGCGGCAACAACGTACATATCGCGTTCACCAACGGCGTTGATAATCAGCGGTCCAAGGGTGGGAATACCCAACACGATCGCGATCTCAAGCTCGCCTTTGATCATGTAGTCAAAGCGCGCGCCCATGTTCATGATCACGGGGTGCAACGCATTCGGCACAGCGTGTTTGTACAAAACCTTGCGACGCGACAGGCCTTTGGCACGGGCAGTTTCGATGTACTGCGCGTTCATCACGTCCAACAAGTTGCCGCGCATCATGCGGGTTGTGTAGGCTTGGCCAGCCCAGATCGAAATCACCAGAATGGGCCAAACGTGCAAGAACAGATCCCAAAGCTTGGCGAATGACATGCCCTCTTGAACTTGGAATTCAGGCGAATACAGCGATCCGAGGTAGGGTGAGTGCCACACGAAGGCGAGGAAATACAAAAGGATAAGCGCAACAACAAATTTCGGGATCACGATGCCGATGAATGCGACGAATGTCGCCAGCTTGTCGCCCCATTTGTACTGATTGGTGGCGGCGTAAATGCCGAGCAAAACACCCAAAGCTTGGCCGACAACCAGCGTCACCAATGCGATACCGATAGAGCGCCAGAGCCGCAGACCGATGACGTCGGCCACAGGGCGAGATTGCGAAAAGGACTGGCCGAAATCGCCACTCAGAACGATGTTTTTGATCCAGATCCAGTATTGTTGGTACAAAGGTTGATCGAGGCCAAGCTGCGCGCGCAATTCAATGGCTCGCGGCATGAGGCTTTCACGTGTTTGGCCCGTTTGCGCCATCGTGATGCCAAGCCAGCGGTCGACATAGTCACCCGGAACAGCGTTGATTATGAGAAACGTAGCGATGGAGATCCCGATCAAGAGCGGGATCGTCACAACGATACGCCGTAGAATGAAGAGTAGAAATCCCATTCGATCCACCTTTGGTTTTGGTGTGAATTTTGAAAAAGCGGCGCGGTGGCAGCAAGCCCACCGCGCCGCTTACCATCAACCTAGTATTCGGCGACAGTTCCTGGGAGGATTTCGCCAACCTGAAGGCTAGCTGGTGTCCACAGGCGCTCACGCATAACGCTGTCTTCTGCCCATTCGTACATGAACACAGGCGTGCCTGGGTGTGCGTTGCGAACGCGTTTATTGACCAAGAGAGCCGCTGGAACCTGAACCGTACCGATGTAGTACACGTTTTCGGTCATCAGCTTTTGCATGTCTTTGGCCAATTGCGCGCGCTCTGCGGCATCATTGCTTGCATTGAACGCGTTAAACGCTGTTTCAAGCTCCGCTTCAAAGTCCAGACGATCGCCGCCTTTGTTGAAGTTCGGGCAGTTGGTGCCAGCTGGGAAGCTCTCACAAGTTTCACGTGTTGGCAAAATCACAGGCAAACGCGAGAGCATCGCTGTGTAAGTGCCGCCAGTGCGGTTTGTGTCGAGCGTTGTGCCATCAGAAGACCGTGCCTGCAGGCGAATGCCCACTTCTTCGAGCTGTGATGCCACGGCTTCTAGCTGTTTGGAGTCCGCATTGCGCTCAGCTTCGACAAGCACATCGATGATGATGTTGTCGCCACCGTTTGGCAGGTTGCGAATGCCGTCACCGTCTGAGTCTGCAAGGCCAAGACCGTCAAGCAGGGTTGCTGCTTTGGATTGGTCGTAGGCTTGGAACACAGATGAGTCCGCATCGTAGTAAGGTGAGCCTGTCGCGAAACCAGCCACGTAGGGGTAAGCAAACGGACCACGAGCTACGGATTGACCAATCGCGTTACGATCCAGCGCGTGAGACAAAGCCACACGGAAGTCTTTTTCACGGAACACGCCGCGCAGTGCTTTCTCGTAATCATCAGGTGCAGAGGCCACATCGAAGTTGAGCATCAAGCGCCAAGACAAAACACGTGGACCAAAGTTGGCCACAACGGGGCTGTCTGCATCTTGGGATTGTTTCAAGGCTTCAACGAAGTTGCCTGGATCTTCCATGTTGGAAAAGTCACCCGTGCCAGCCACAGCTTGTGCAGTCCGGTCGCCCCAAGTGGAGAGTTTGAAGTGCATTTCGTTGTAGTAAGGCAGCTGTTGGCCGCTTTCGTCCACTTTGAAGTAGTACGGGTTGCGACGCATGATCACCAACTCGTCTGGGCGGTGCACTGTTGGCACCCAAGCGCCCAAAACAACCGCAGGCGTCACGTCATTTGGCATGGAGCCTGTGTAGCTCTCATATGTCGCGTCTGAATTGTAAGACGGGTGGTTGGATTTCAAAATGTGGCTCGGACCAGGGCACCCTTGGATGTAGGCGAGGCCTTCGAGAACGTTCTCGGACTGTGGCGATGCAAAGGTGAATTTGAACGTGTAGTCGTCAATCACTTCCATCGTTGTGCCAGCGCCACCGAATGAATCAGCCGGCATACGTGAGGCAACGCTTTCGTTTTGAACGTTGTCTTCCCACCAGAAGCGCACATCTTCGACGTCAAACGCATCGCCGTCAGACCATTTTACGCCTTCCATAAGGTGCATGGTGACTTCGGTGCGATCTGCATTCCATTCCCATGACTGCGCGAGGTTCGGCAGTGGGCCTGTTTGCTCTTCGGCTTTCACCTGCCAGCGTGGACCTTGGCGCACGAGACATTCTTGCATCGCCATGTTGATGCCGCCCCAGCCTTGGTGCTGACCCGCCATCCAGTTCCAACCCTCAGGGCGGCCACCGATCACGTGACGGAACACACCGCCGTATTCGCCAATGCCATCGGACATCGCGCCTGTTTTCATGACGATTGGCTCAGATGGCAAACGATCTGCCACAGCTGGCAATTTGCCGGCCGCAACGAACTCAGTCAAAAACGGTGCCTCAGAATAGCTATCAAGTGCGGCGTAATCGAAAATGTCGGCCTTGCCGATCAATTCATACTCCAAACCAGATAGGCTTTTTTCCGGCGGCATCATCTCCGCAAAAGCAGGTGCGACGATGGCTGACAGCAATGCTGTCGCGCCCATCAAACCGCAGGTGCTTGTGAGTTTCTTATACATATTGTCTCCTCCCATTGACACAATGATATGTCCAACCATTCAATCGAACGGGGTATTTTCTGTCTTCCGAAATTGAGGATAAGGCTTCCGGAAAATCACTCAACCCTTGCCTTGTAGCAATGAATCTCCCTAGTGTTGTCTTGAAGATCCGCAGCTAACCTTGGATCAACAGACGCGAAAGTTATTGAAATGAATGATGAAAATCATGGCAGCATGTTGGTGGACGTTGTTTCCTATGGCGAAAACGTCTTTCTGGAACATCATCAGCCCGAAGGGTCAAGCGACCCGTATCACACGCATCCCTCCATCGAGATAAACTATCTGCGCGAATGTGATATGACCTATTCCTTCTCTGGCGTAGAAATCACCATTCCGCGTGACCGCTTGTGTGTGTTTTGGGCCGCCTACCCGCACCGTCCTGTGTCGGTGACAGGCAAGGGCACGATCACCAACGCCTATGTGTCGTTGAAACAGTTTCTGGACTGGCCTCTGTCTGCCAAGCTTGTGGATCAAATTTTATCGGGTGCTTTGATTTGCGCCAAAACGGAAAAGAACTACGACCTGTCGTTGATGACACGTTGGGCTCGCGAAGTGGGCGAAATGGATGCCGCGTGGCAGCGCCTTCATCGCCAAGAAATTCACGCGCGTTTAGCGCGGCTGGATTTGGAGGGCTGGGATATAATCGCCAGCCCGCGCAACGCCACGCGCCACGCGCGGATTGGCGGCAATGCGGTGACCCATTTTGATAAGATGTTGCGTTTTATTGCGCACAACGCCTTTGATCCAATCTCGGTGCAAGACGTCGCAGATTCTGCAGGCATTTCGCGCAACTACGCGATCGAGTTGTTCCGTAAGATGCTCGGGGTAACTGTGAAAGCCTATATTATCGACCTGCGAATTCACCATGCCAAAATGATGCTGGCGGACACCAACGAGAAAATTCTGTCTGTCGCTTTTGATTGTGGATTTGCCTCGCTGTCGTCCTTTTACGAGGCCTTCAGCAAATCAACAGGCATCACCCCTGCAGCGTTTCGCGAACAGCACGATTAGCGTTTTGCGCGCGCACCAAGGCAAGAAAATGGCGCAGCCTGAACAAACAGGCTGCGCCACTCCAGGAGGTTTAAGAAACGCTTAAACTGTGCCGCCCAAAGACCCTTCGAGAGCTGCAAGTTCTTGACCACCGGCCATCATGTCTTGCAACGCTTCTGGTGTCACTTCGCCAGCCATCGCTGTGCCGTAGGTTTTACCACGGTTCAGAACGGTGAAGCGATCGCCCACAGCCAAAGCGTGGCGGACGTTGTGCGTGATGAAGACAACAGAGATGCCTTGCTTACGTACGCGGTCAATCGTGGCCAAAACGTTGGCTGTTTGACGCACACCCAAAGCAGATGTTGGTTCGTCCAAGATCAGGACTTTCGCCCCAAAGTGCACAGCGCGTGTGATCGCAACAGTCTGACGTTCACCGCCGGACAAAGTGCCCACAGCTTGGTCAGGACCACGCAAGTTGATGCCCATTTTCTTCATTTCAGTCATGGTCACTTCGTTGGCGTATTCATGATCGAAGAAAGGCAGACCCGCGATTTTCTTGATCGGCTCGTTGCCCATAAAGAAGTTGCGGCTCACAGACATCAGTGGGATCATCGCAAGGTCTTGATACACAGTCGCAATACCAGCGGCGATACTGTCGCGCGGATCATCAAAGTGCATCGGTTGACCTTCGAATGTGATGTCGCCTTTGGTCGGCTTGTGCACGCCTGCCATCGTTTTAATAAACGTGGACTTGCCCGCACCGTTGTCGCCCAAAAGACAGTGACATTCACCTGGAAAGAAATCGACAGTCACACCAGCCAGCGCAATCACTGAGCCAAAGTGCTTTTCGATATTGCTCATACGGATGATAGGTTCCATTAGCGTTCTCCCGTGATCATACGACGAATGTACGTGTTCAGGATAACAGCCAAGAGCAAGATAACCCCAAGGAACACGCGGAATAGTGAGCTTTCAACACCCGCGAAGAACAGGCCTTGTTGCACCACACCAAAGATCAAAGCACCAAGTGCCGCACCGATGACTGAACCATATCCGCCTGTCAAAAGAGCACCACCGATAACAACTGCGATGATCGCTTCGAATTCTTTCAAGATACCGCGGTCAGCACCCGCTGAGCCAAATTCCATCACCTGACAGACAGCAAACACTGTCGCACAGAAGGCTGTGAAAACGAACATTGAGATTTTCACACGCTCAACAGGAACCCCTGCATAACGTGCCGCTTGTGCGTCGCCGCCTGCTGCGAAAATCCAGTTGCCGAAACGTGTGCGTGTCAAAACGATATGCGCCACGATCACCAAGGCAAGCGCCCAAACGATCAGCATCGGAATGCCGTCAACCACAGGCTGACCAGCACGGTTCCCGCGTGAGAAGGTTGAAATAAGTCCAGCATCGCCAAGCCATGTAAAGATAGGGCCGCCAATTTTGGCACCGAACAAAGACGCCAACCAGTCGCCTTCCGCTGCTTCGCGGATGCCACCGATGATGGTCTTACTTTCGATGGTTTGTGGAATAAAGATTGTGAAACCACGCAAGATGAACAAAGTCGCAAGCGTCACGATAAAGCTCGGCAGTCCGGTGCGCACAACGATGTACCCGTTGAGAGCGCCAAAGGCCAAACAGATCGCAAACGTGACAATAATCGCAAGCCACATCGGCCATCCAAGCACGACCCCGAAGATTGCGATCATCATGCCAGCAAAGCCGATCATTGAACCCACGGAGAGATCAAACTCACCCGCGATCATCAACAAACACGCGCCGACTGCAATAATCATGAATTGCGCCGAAACAGTGGACCAGTTCAAAACACCTTGCGCGTTGAACATGCCGCTGTCGAAAGCAAACAAAAGAAAGAATGTGAAAACAGCAATTGTCCCAACAATGCCGCCCAGCTCTGGACGTATCATAGCTGCCCGTAACTTGGACATTTCCTTGATACGTTCGTCGTTATTGGTCGCGTCTGACATCGCGCCCCCTCCAAAATTTAGTTACAAAAAGGGCGAGGAATTCGTGCACTCCTCGCCCAAATTAAGTCTTAACTTAGCGGAATTCGCCCGCGTATTTTTCTACCATTTCAAGACCATCTTTGGTCACGAAACCTGGACCAGAGTTGATGTTGTTGCCTGGAAGAACGCCGTAGCGGTCTTTGTTCGCCAAAACCACAACTGGCAGGTAAGCCTGCAAGAATGGCTGTTGGTCGATACCCCAGTTGATAACGCCGGATTTCAAACCATTTACGATTTCTTCACCGAGGTCGAATGTACCGAAGTAGATGTCACCCGCCAAACCGTTTTCAGCCAAAGCCAACATGGTTGGATCAGCAGAGGTCGGGCCGAGTGTCAAAATCGCGTCTGTCTCAGGGTTCGCTGAGAGGTAAGCTTGAACGCGGTTTTTGATTTCAGATGGATCCTGACCAGAATCGATCATTTGGTTGCCCAATTCTACACCCAGACCGTCTGCGAAACCTTGGCAACGCTCTGTGGAAGATGGTGAGCTGATGTAGTGGTTCACACACAAGAACGACCCAACGCCGTCACCTGCTGCGCGCTGACCAGCAGCGAAACCAGCGTCATACTCAGGCTGACCAACATACATCAAAGCGCCAACTTCGCGGGCTTGAGCAGGGGAACCAGAGTTCATGATGATCACGTCGATGCCTTGATCAACAGCTGACATGATTGGTCCTTTAAGAACGTCAAAGTCAGCGAGTGTTGTGATAATGCCATCTGGGTTAGACGCGGCAGCTTGCTCAATGATACGCGCCATGTCTGCAAGGTCACCGGTTGGTGGGTTGCGGTACTCAACGTTCACGCCCATCTGTTCGCCACCGAGTGCGAGACCGTTCTTAACAGTGTTCCACCAGCTGTCTGAATCAGGTGCGTGGCTGACCATCACGTATGTAAGCTCGTGATCATCTGCAGTCGCAACCATTGGCGATGCGATAACCGCAGCTGTGAGCATAAGTTTTGTCAAAGTCGATTTCATTTTGTTCCTCCCAAGAACGCAATTTTATATCACGAGTGAGTGAGTAATTCCCAACTCTGCAGTCAACAAAACACGGATTCGTTTTTTTTGCAACCGGTTGCAAAAATTATTTTTCGTACCTACCTTGGTCTGTACTGACATTTCAGTTGAAAAAAGGCATAAAGCTCGTGCTTGGGAGGGGACGACAATATGACAGCAACACTTAAAGATGTCGCTATAAGGGCGGGGGTGTCTACCTCTGCGGTATCGCGCACCTTTACAGATGGCGCGTCCGTGTCCGACAAAATGCGACGCAAAGTGGAAAAAGCGGCCTCGGAACTCGGGTATAGCCCGAACTTCCTTGCAAGAAGCTTAACCACCCGCCGTACAAAGCTTATTGGTCTGGTTAGCAACAACTTTCACAACCCAATTTTTCTTCAGGTTTTCGATCTATTTACGCGCGGGTTACAAGACGCCGGATTGCGTCCACTCTTGGTGAACTTGAGTGATGAAACCGATCCCGAAAATTCCCTGCGGATGTTGCAGCAATATTCCGTCGACGGCGTGATCGTCGCCTCATCAACCTTGCCGCCCTATTTCTCAAAAGCCTTCCGCGATCGAAAGCTGCCTATCGTGCACACTTTTGGCCGCTATGCCAGCAGTCCAGATGTGCACATCGTCGGCATTGATAACGTCGAATCAGGGCGCATGGCAGCGCGTGAACTTGTGGGACGTGGCTACAAAAAAGTGGCCTACATGGGTGGACCTTTGTCTGCGACCTCGACCCAAGACCGCTTTAAAGGCTTCGAAGACGAGATGTCGCGTCACCCCGAAATCGAGCGATCTCACAGTTACGCTGACGCCTATACCTTTGATGCGGGGCGTACCGAAATGCTGCGGTTGCTGAAGTCCAATCCGTCAGAAGCTTACTTCTGCGCCGATGATGTTATTTCGATTGGCGCGCTCAGTGCGGCGAAAGACATGGGGCTGAAAGTGCCCGAAGATATCGGGTTCATCGGCTTGAACGATATGACCATGGCGGGATGGGAAAACATCAATCTCACCACGATCCATCAGCCGATCACTCAAATCATCAGCTCGTCTGTGGAATTGATGGTCGCAATGTTGGAAGATCCGGAAAGATACCCAGAGGCGCGTCTGTTCCCTTGCCGCGTGGTGGAACGGGGCACCTTGCGGCCCCGCCCCTGATCTTAACCAATCTTATCTAAAGATCGATGGACGCGCGTCCATCCAGACACCGCCCTCTTTGGCCGAGGCCACAGCCGTGTGCACAGCCGCCATAGAGCGCACGCCGTCAGATGCATTTGGCAAAGCATCGCGGGTCTCGCCGCTGATCGCATCCGCCAAATCGCAATAGATATTCGCCACTGCCAACGGAAAGCCTTCAGGGTGAGCAATCGCCACGCGTGACAAACGTTGCGCATCTTCAGACAGGCCAGCTTCGCCTTTTTCAATGATCTGCGTACGTCCACCAACGGGGGTGTAGATCAACTGATTTGGCTGCTCAGACGCCCAGCGCAAACCACCGGTCTCACCGAACACTTGAATATCAAACCCGTGCTGTCGCCCGATGGCCACAGACGAGGTCCAAAGCCGTCCAACCGTGCCGCCCGCCATGCGGAAATTGACCATCGCGTCGTCTTCCAACTCGCGACTGGAAATGGTCGATGCGAAATCTGCAGACAGTTTTTCAACCTCATCGTTGCAGATGAAACTCGCCATGTGCAGCGCGTGAATACCGCAATCTGCGAACTGGCCAGACACGCCCGCCATCGCCGGATCATAGCGCCAGCGCACCCGCGGGTTGTCCGCATCCGTCGCATCGCCGTGGTGCCCGTGGGCAAAGTTTGTCACGACCAAACGTGGCTGGCCGATCTCGCCCGCTTGCACCATCGCACGCGCTTGGCGCACCATGGGATAGGCGGAATAGCAGTAGTTCACCGCGCAGATTTTGCCAGACTTTTCAGCGATACGCACGATGTCTTCGCCCTCTTCCACGGTCATGGTCATCGGCTTTTCGCACAGCACATTGAACCCCGCCTCAAGGAAGGCTTTGGTGATTTCAAAATGCGTCGCATTGGGCGTGGCCACAGTGACCAAATCAATGCGATCCGCGCGGTCTTTTTCGCCCGCCAACATCTCGGTCCAATCGCCGTAAGCGCGGTCTTTCGCGATGCCCAAACGCTGCGCATATTCACGGCCCACGTCTGCACGGTGATCCAGCGCGCCAGCAGTAAGCTCAAATCGCCCATCGGCCAAAGCGCCCAAGCGGTGTGCAGGCCCGATCTGGCTGCCTTCGCCACCACCGATCATGCCCCATTTCAGTTTTGTCATTGATATTCCTCCTTAGAATCCAATGGATTGCAAGTATTCACGATTGGCGCGCGCGTCTTCCAGCGGCGTGCCTGGCATGGACGGATCACAGTCTTGTTCGACCGTACACCAGCCTTGAAATCCAGCATCCAAAAGACGCTGACGCACGGCTGGGAAATCGACATCGCCCTGCCCTAGATTGCAGAAAATTCCCTGACCGCAAGCGGTGTAAAAATCGGTGCGGTTTTCAACCACTTCGGCTTTCACTTTCGGGTCAATATCTTTGAAGTGCATATAAGAAATACGGTCGATATAGCGGTCCATAAACGCCACCGGATCAAAGCCCGCATAAGAGTGATGACCCGTGTCAAAACAGATCTTGAGAATGCTCTCATCGACCTCGGACAACAGGCGTTCCAGCTCTGGCTCAAAATCCATAAACCCCGCCGCATGGGCGTGAATGCCCACGGTCAGGCCGTAGTCTTCGGCGCCCATTTTAGCGATGGTCGCGATGCGGTCGCGAAAGGCGATCCATTCCGCTTTGTCCATTTGCTCCGCCTCTGACGCGCGACCCGCAGTGGGCGCACGACGCGGCGAAATGCTGTCGATCAACACCAGATGTTCGGCCCCATGAGCCACCAACGCTTTGCAAGTGCGCGTCGCCGCGTCCAGCAAAGTGTCCCAATTGCTTGGGTCGTGAAACGCTTGAAACACCACGCCGCCGATGATTTCCAAATCACGTTCTGCCAAAGCTGGGGCCAGCACCTTTGGATCTTCAGGCATATAGCCGATGGGGCCAAGTTCGATGCCTTTGTAACCCGCGCCAGCGCATTGATCCAACACGGATTGCCATGTCGGGTAAGCGGGATCGCTTGGAAATTCGATCCCCCAAGAACAGGGGGCGTTGCCGATTTTAATAGTCATGTGAGAGCCTTTCGAAAGAGCTAGTCAGCGGTCACATCGACCCACGCTTTTGCGCGAGAGGATGCCAGTGCTGCTGCGACAACTTGAGTAACGTCCAACCCATCTTGGAATGTGGGCCAAACGGGTGTTTGGGTTTCGATCGCACGTAAAAAATCGCGCGCTTCAATAATAATTTGGTCTTGGTATCCTGTGCCGTGACCGGGGCCTTGGCAGAAGTTTTCGTAATCTGGGTGCGCGGGGCCGATCAGGATTTTGCGAAATCCGCGTGTGGCCTCAGGCTCATCAGCGTTATAAAGCCACAGCGCATTTTGGTCTTCTTGGTCGAATTTAATCGCGCCTTTAGTACCCGTAATTTCATAGGCATAGCCCATCTTGCGACCGTGACTGATACGACTGAAATACATCTGCCCCATCGCACCATTTTCAAAACGACACATCATTTGACCATGATCATCGTTGTCCACTGTGCCGCCCGGACGCGTGGCATGCACGGTTTCGACTTCGGCGATCAACTTGGCAATCGGGCCGATCAAAGCCATTGCGCCATTGATCATATGCGGGGCCAGATCGCCCATCGTGCCGTTGGCATCCCCCATGGTCCGCCATGTCGCGGGACTTTCGGGATCGGCCATAAAGTCTTCGGTGTGTTCCCCGCGAAACCATGTGATATCGCCGATAGCGCCCTCGGCAATCAGCTTGCGGGCAAACTGGCTGGCAGGGGTGCGAATGTAATTGAATCCCGTCATGCTGATCTGACCACGGGCGGCTTCAGTCATGATTTGGCTGTCACTCAAAGACGCGCCAAGCGGCTTTTCGCAAAACACAGGTTTATTCAATGCAAAAGCGGCCAATGCGATTTCGCGGTGGGTTTCTTGCGGCGAGGCAATCACGATGGCCTCAACCCGTGGATCGTTGACCAGCACGCGCCAATCGTCCGTTGCGCGCTCAAAGCCATAGGCCTTAAGATAGCGCTGCGCACTTGCCGGAGAGCTGGCGCAGATCATCTCAAGACGGGGCCGCAGCGCCGTGTTAAACACTGCACCAACAGCAGACATCGCGACCGCATGCGCTTTGCCCATATAGCCGCCGCCAATGATCCCAATTCCTATTTCTGTCATGCCGCTGAGTCTTTCTTTTCAGATTCTATTTGCAACCGGTTGCAAAATTAGTATCTTCAGATTCGAAAGCGCGCAAGCAACAATCGCAAAATCGATAAGCGTGAGGAAGAATTAAGCACATGACGAACAAAACAATACACCTGACAACAGCGCAGGCGATCATCAAATATCTCGACAATCAGTTCATCGAAATCGATGGGCAAGAGATGCGAGTCTGTGGTGGTGGCTTTGGTATTTTTGGCCACGGCAATGTGACCTGTTTGGGCGAGGCATTATATGACGCACGCGACACGCTGCCTTTGTATCGCGGTCAAAACGAGCAAAGCATGGGGTTTGCTGCGGCGGGCTATGCCAAGCAATGGCTACGCCAACGGTTCATGTTTTGCACCGCAAGCGCGGGGCCTGGCACGACGAACCTGCTGACCTCAGCGGCGCTGGCCCATGCCAACCGATTGCCAATGTTGATGCTGTGTGGTGATACCTTTATCACCCGCCTGCCCGACCCTGTGTTGCAGCAGCTTGAGCATTTCAACAACCCTGCTTTGGGTGTGAACGACGCGTTTAAAGCGGTCACACGGTATTGGGACCGCATCACCCATCCAGCACAGATTTTGCAGTCGCTTCCGGCGGCCTTGGCGACGATGTTGGACCCTGCCGATTGTGGCCCTGCTTTTCTAGGCTTGCCGCAAGATGTACAGGGCTGGACCTTTGACTATCCGGCAAGCTTTTTCGAAAAACGCGTCCACCGGATGCGCCGCCAAGCCCCTGATGTGGCTGACATCTCTGACGCCATTGAAGTGCTGTCCAAGGCAGAACGCCCGATCATTATCGCAGGCGGCGGGGTGCAATATTCTGGCGCTGTGGCGGAACTCACTGCCTTTGCTGAGGCACACAACATCCCCGTGGTGGAAACCATCGCAGGGCGTGCCAACCTGCTGCAAGATCATGCGCTCAACATCGGTCCTGTCGGTGTCACGGGCTCTGATTCAGCCAATTCCGTCGCCGAGAAGGCCGATGTGATTTTGGCTGTCGGCACGCGTTTGCAAGACTTCACCACAGGGTCATGGACCGCCTTCGCGCAGGACGCCAAAATCATCGGCGTCAACGTGGGCCGTCATGACGCGATGAAGCACATGTCTTTGCCAGTTGTCGGCGATGCGAAACTCAGCTTGCCTGCCCTGACAGCGGCACTTGGTGGTTATACATCTCCTGCATCTTGGACATCATTTGCTCAGGACGAGCGCGTCAAATGGGTGGCCTATACCGACAAGATAACCACGGCTGGCAATGGCCCGAATTCCTATGCGCAGACCATCCGCGTGGTCAACGATCTGTGCGATCCGCGTGACCGTGTTGTGGCTGCTGCGGGCGGCCTTCCTGCCGAGGTCACGGCGCATTGGCAAACCAAAGACATCGGCACGGTGGATGTGGAATTTGGCTTTTCCTGCATGGGCTATGAAATCGCGGGCGCTTGGGGCGCGCGAATCGCGCAACATGAACGCGAACCAAACAAAGACACCATCGTTTTCACTGGCGACGGGTCTTATATGTTGATGAACTCCGATATTTATTCATCGGTTTTATCGGGGCACAAATTGATCATCTGCGTGTTGGACAACGGCGGATTTGCCGTCATCAACAAGCTGCAAAACAACACGGGCAATGAGAGCTTCAACAACCTGTTGGAAGATTGCCCAACCATCAAGTCCCCCTTCGCGGTTGATTTTGAATCTCACGCCAAATCCATGGGGGCCAACGCCGAAACTGTGGCCAGCCCAACCGAATTTGGCGAAGCGTTCAAACGCGCGCAAGCATCAGACACAACCAGCGTCATCGTGATGAATGTCGACGCCTATGAGGGCTGGACCACTGAAGGCCACACATGGTGGGAAGTCGGTACGCCGCATGTCACCACGCATGACAAAGTCGCCGAAAAACATGCCGAAATCGAAGCGTCTCGCGCCAAACAACGAAAGGGCGTATAATGACCGTTTTGGAAGGCATCAAACAGAACAATTTCGTGATCGTCGGGCGCGTGGGCATGGATCTTTTCACTGCCCCCGGTGGCGCCACGGAGACCTCTGACAGCTTCACCGCTGACATGGGCGGCTCATCTGCCAATATCGCCGCAGGCATTGTGAAACTGGGCGGCAAAGCGGCTTTGGTCACATCTGTGTCCGATGATGCTGTTGGTCGGTTCTGCACCAACAAGCTGGCGCATTACGGCGTGGATAGCACCTATGTGAAACCTATTGGGGGTGAGGCCCGCAATTCTTTGGCGGTCTATGAAAGCCGCGTCGAAGACCATCAATCGGTGATCTACCGCAATCATGCCGCCGATTTTGAAATGACTGTCGAAGACGTCGAGGCCGTGGACTACGCGTCTTACGGCGCCTTAGTCACGGCCGGTACAGTCTTTGCGGCAGAGCCCTCGCGCTCGGCTGCGTTTCGCGCGTTCGAACTGGCGCGTGCGGCTGGCCTTCCAATCATTTTTGACGTGGATTACCGCCCATATAGTTGGCCGTCACCGCAGGTCGCCGAAGAGGTTCTGTCCAAAGCTGGCGCGCTGTCAGACGTCATCGTTGGCAACGACGAAGAGTTCGGATTTATGGCGGGCGGCATCGACAAGGGCTTGGACAAAGCCCGCGAATTGGCCGCCTCTAGCGCCAGCATTGTGGTCTATAAAATGGGCGAACATGGCGCGATCACCTTTGCGGATGGCCAAGAGCTGCGCACTGGTATTTACCCCGTCACCGCACTCAAACCCACGGGTGCTGGCGACAGCTTTATGGCGGGACTTTTGGCCTCTATTGCGGATGGTCATTCGATCAAAGATGCGGTGCTGCGCGGGTCTGCCTGTGCGGCCATCGTGGTGGCCAAACCGGGGTGCGCGCCTGCGATGCCTTTCCCCGCCGATCTCGAAGCTTTTCTGGCCGATCATCCCGGCGCAACACAAGTTACCTAAGGAAATCAGATGCATATTGCCCCACACGACAATAAAAACATTCCTATTGTGGACGCGGATGATGCCACCGTTCCGCTCAACTATCTGAACATCGTCAAGCTGAAAGCGGGCGAGGCATTTGAATACCAAGTGCCCGGATATGAGACCTGCATCGTGCCGGCCACTGGCACCATTGATGTGAACGTCGAAGGCGTTGAGTTTACGTTGCTGGGCAATCGCACGATCGACGTGTGGGACGGCGAGCCTGAGGGCGTCTATGTGCCGGTTGGCGCGAAGGTGACATTCGTGGCGACCCGCGACACAGAAACATTCATCGCAGGCGCACGCTACGACAAGGTGCTTGAACCGTTTGACGTGCGCGTGGCCGAATTGGACAAGGTGCAATACGGTTCAGACGACACCAAAACCCACCGCAAGATCAAACACATCCTCGGCCAAGCGCATCACGACAAAGTCGGGCGTTTGTTGGTGTCTGAGCTGTTCACTGTGGGTCAAGGCGGTTGGTCCGGTTTCCCAGCGCACAAGCACGACACAGACCGCAAAGACGCCGATGGCAACATCATCGAGACACGCCACGACGAGACTTACAATTTCCGTTTCCGTCCCAATCACGGCTCTGGCGTGCAGATCATTCAGCACGAAGAAGGCAAACCGGGCGATGCCTATCAACTGATGGATGGCTCAACTATTTTACTGCGCTCTGGCTACCACCCCTGCGTGGCGATGCCCGGATATGAAATGTATTACTTCACCATTTTGGGCGGTCTGTCGCAACGCAGCTTGGTGCAGTATTTCCAGCCCACACATGCCTATCAAATCGAGACCATTCCTGGGATCAAAGACATGGTGGCTAAGTTCAAATGACCCTAGCAACACTCGCGCAGGTTCTTCAGCCTGCCCTCAAAGGCAACTATGCCGTCGCTGGTTTGGTGACACTCGGATGGGAAGACATGCGCGCCTATGTGGCCGCCGCTGAAGCCGAAAACTGCCCTGTGATTTTGCAGGCTGGTCCGTCGTGTCGCGCCCATACGCCACTGCCGATTTTGGGCAAGATGTTCCGTCACTTGGCCGAAAATGCCAGCGTGCCCGTCGTGGCGCATTTGGATCACGGATACACGTTTGACGAATGCAAAGAGGCGCTCGACGCTGGCTTTACATCCTTGATGTTTGACGGCTCACGCAAGCCGATCAATCAAAACATCGATGAGACTGCGCAGATCGCGGAGATGGCCCATGCGGCCGGTATTTCTTGCGAAGGCGAAATCGGATTTGTCGGCTATTCAGGCGGCGAAAACTCCGCGGGCACCGACCCTGCAGATGCGGCAAAGTTCGCAGCAGAGTCCGGCGTTGACGCAATGGCGATTTCGGTCGGCAACGTACACTTGCAACAAGACAAAGAAGGTGGGCTCGATATTGCCCGCATTCGAGACATTGAAGCGCTCACCACTGTTCCCTTGGTTATTCATGGTGGGTCGGGCGTGCCAGTTGCGCAACGAACCGCTCTTGCGACTGGATCAAAGGTGTGCAAATTCAACATCGGCACAGAGCTGCGTATGGCCTTTGGCACCGCGCTGCGTGACGCCGTGAACTCAGACCCGTCGCGTTTTGACCGCGTCACAATATTAAAAGACACTCATGAGCCGCTCGTCGCAGCGACACGGCAAGTTTTACGGGCGTTTGGCCCCGTTCAAGAAAGATAGAAAAATGCTCAAAATTGGACTTTTGGGATGCGGGCGCATCGGTCAGGTGCACGCACGCTCGTTGATGCGTCTCGATTCAGCGAAAATCGTCGCTGTTGCGGATGCTTTTCCAGCTTCGGCTGCGGCTTTGGCAGAAACAACAGGTGCCGAAGTGCGCGACGTGGACGCAATCATGGCCTC
This sequence comes from Pacificibacter sp., assembly GCF_039769035.1. Classification (NCBI taxonomy): domain Bacteria; kingdom Pseudomonadati; phylum Pseudomonadota; class Alphaproteobacteria; order Rhodobacterales; family Roseobacteraceae; genus Pacificibacter; species Pacificibacter sp. The sequence continues at coordinate 30,140 of NZ_JBDMZG010000060.1, read as the reverse complement.
TGACGACGTGGATGCGATCATCATCTGTACGCCAACAGACACGCACTACGACCTGATCCATTCTGCCGCCAAAGCAGGCAAGTCGATCTTTTGCGAAAAGCCTGTGGACATGTCCGCAGACCGCATTCGCGATTGTATTAAAGTGGTCGAAGAAAACGGCGTGGGCTTTTTGACCGCCTTCAATCGCCGCTTCGATCCAAACTTTGCCAATGTCCAAGCGCGCATCGCTGCGGGCGAAGTGGGCAATGTTGAGATCGTGACCATTCTATCGCGCGATCCATCCGCCCCACCCGTCAGCTACATCGAAAGCTCAGGCGGCATTTTCCGCGACATGATGATCCACGATTTGGACATGGCGCGTTTCTTGCTGGGCGAAGAGCCTGTGCAGGTCTTTGCAGTTGGCTCTGCCTTGGTTGATCCGGCGATTGGTGAGGCTGGCGATGTCGATACCGCAGCGGTGACGTTGACCACGGCGAGCGGCAAAATCTGTCAGATTTCCAACTCGCGCCGCGCCTCTTACGGCTATGACCAGCGTCTTGAAGTGCACGGGTCCAAAGGCATGTTGCGCGCGGAAAACGTGCTTGAAAACCACGTAGAAGTGGCGACCGAAGCGGGCTTCAAACGCGCGCCAACGTTGAACTTCTTCCTTGAGCGTTACGAGGCAGCCTACCTGTCCGAGATGCAGCACTTCGTGGATGCGGTGACCAACGGCACACCTGCGGCCCCAAGCATCACAGACGGCCTGCGCGCGCAAGTTTTGGCGGATGCAGCGACTGAATCTTGGAAAACAGGCAAGCCTGTTTCCGTCTAATCGACAGTATTTTCGACCTAAGAGCGGGGGCTATTTGGCCCCCGTTTTCTTTGGATGCCCCAACATCCAGACACAAAAAGCCCCGCAGGTGATGACCTCTGCGGGGCTTTTCAATTTCAAATGTGCTTAAACTCAATCGCCGTCAGCAACGCCTTTGGATTTTGCCTTAGCACGCTGTGCACGGTAGCTTGGCAACACAACCAAAATCACCGCGATCGCCAAAAGACCAAGGGTCATGGGGCGTTCCCAGATGAAGGCCACGCCATCATAAAGCTGCATGGAGCGGGCAAAGTTGTCTTCCATCATGCCGCCCAAAATGAAGCCGATCAACAGCGGCGCCAATGGGTAATTGGCAAAGCGCAAGGCCGTCGCACAGACCCCAAACCCAACGAGCATCAACAGCTCAGTGGCGTTGTTCTGGCCGATGTAGGCCCCCATCAGGGTAAAGAACAAAATGAACGGGATCAGGTAGTTACGCGGAACCGACAACACCTTAGCGATGTAAGGGATCAAAGGCAGGTTCAAGATCAACAAGATCAAGTTGCCGATGAACATAGACATGATCACAGCCCAGAACACCTGCGGTTGGTCGATCATCAAACGTGGACCAGGGGTCACGTTCAAAGCAATCAAAGCCCCCAGCAAAATCGCAGTTGTGCCCGAGCCTGGAATGCCCAAGGTGAGCAGCGGCACGAAGGACCCAGTACAGGCCGCGTTGTTGGCAGTCTCGGGCGCAGCCAAGCCTTTGATCGACCCTTTGCCGAACTCTTCTTGCTCTTCTTTACTGGCGATATTGCGTTCAACCGCATAGCCCAGAAAGCTCGCAATGGTCGCGCCGGCACCGGGCAAAACGCCGATGAAAAAGCCTTGCAACGACTGGCGACCGATGACGGGCGCAATGGCTTTTGCTTCGGCTTTGGTGATGCGCAAATCTTTGATCTCGCCGCCATCGCCTTCGATCACTTTCGGCTTAAGCACCAAGAACAAGGCCTCAGGCAAAGCAAACATCGCCATCGCCAAAGTGATAAAGCCAAAGCCCGATTGCAGGTCCATAATGCCCATGGTGAAACGCGGCAGGTTGAACAATGCGCCTTCGCCCACTGTGGCCAAAATCAAACCCAAAACGGTCATCATCATGGCCTTGGCCACTTGACCCGTGCCAGCAAAGGCAGCGATCGCGGACAGGCCGACGACCATCAAGGCAAAGTATTCGGCAGAGTGAAACAGCAAAGCGACAGAGGACAACGCGGGCGCAAAGATCATCAGCAAAATCGCGCCAATGGTGCCGCCTGCGAAACTGGAAATCGCAGCAATGGTCAGGGCTTTGCCCGCCTTGCCCTTTTGTGCCATGGGATAGCCGTCAAACGCACTGGCCACAGTCCCCGCCACACCCGGTGCGTTGAGCAAAATTGACGATGTAGACCCGCCAAAGATCGCGCCGTAGTACACACCTGCAAGCAAGATCAGCGCGCCAGATGGATCGCCCATGGAAATCGCCACAGGGATCATGATGGAAATGATAGACATGGGGCCAAGACCCGGCAGCATGCCAATGAATGTGCCAATCAAACACCCGCCGATCACGAGTAACAGGTTTTGAAGTGACAGGGCCGTTTGTAGGCCAATCAGAAGTCCCTCAAGCATATCAACCTCCTATGAAACCGGGCAAGGGGCGCATGTAGATGCCAAGAACTTGAGACACCAAATACCAAACAAGAAACGCCGCAATCAGCGCGACAAGCACCATGATGTGGTATTTGCGCTCACCCAAAATATACGCTCCGAGGATCAAGAACCCCATGGTTGACCCCAAAAACCCAAGCGGGCGCAGGCACAACGCATAGACAACCATCAGCCCCAAAAGCAGCAAGGCTTGGCCGAGTTTGTATTCAAGCAAACGGCGATAATCGATCTCGCCGACCTCATGTTCGCTTTTCTCAAGATTGAAGAGAATGATGCATGACGCGATCAATCCGAGGATCGACAGAACCTTCGGAAAGGTGCTTGGCCATATCGGGTTGCGTTGCATGAAAGGGGCAAGCCCTGCGTCCATTGTGAACCATGCGGTGTATCCATAGACGAGGCAAATCCCCGCCAAAATCAAAGCGATCCAACGATCTAACGCCATTGCATCCATCTCCCTTTGAAAAGAAAAACGGCAGAGAGGAAACCCACCCTGCCGTAAATTTAGTGTACGACGGGCTTAGAGAAAGCCGAGTTTCTTCATCAAATCGCCGATAACCTGCTCTTGGTCTTCAAGGAACGCTTTGAAGTCGTCGCCTGAATTGTGGATGTTCACCCAACCGTTGCGTGCACGGACAGCTTCCCATTCAGGTGTGTCGTACATGGCTTCAAGAACCTCTTGGTATGCAGCAACATCTTCTGCTGGCATGCCAGGTGCACCAAAGAAACCGCGCCAGTTGACGAATGTTGTGTCGATGCCTTGCTCAACCATTGTCATCGCATCCGGAGCAGCAGAAACGCGCTCAGGAGCTGTGACGCCAATGATTTTTACTTCGCCCGCGGCGGCCAGATCAACAGCTTCAGAGAAACCTGTTGAAAGCGCTGCGATTTCACCTGACAGCAAAGACGCCATCGCTTTACCGCCTGCGTCATATGGAATGTATTTCACGCCAAGCGCATCTTTGCCTGCCGCTTCCATAGCCATAGCCGCCACGAGGTGATCCATGCCACCCGGAACAGAGCCACCACCGATCGCCGTCTTGGATGGGTCCGCGTCATAAGCCGCCAAAAGGTCCGCCATAGAGTTGAGCGGGCTGTCTTTGCCAACAACAATCGCGGCGTAATCGCCGATTGTCCCTGCCACCAAAGTGAGGTCGCGGAAGTTGTGTGGGAAAACGCCTGTCAAAGACCGGATCACGATTGGCGTAGAGTTCACCATCAATGTGCCGTAGTTGCTTTCAGCGTTTTCAATCAAATAGCCGATGGCTTTACCACCACCGCCACCTGACATGTTCTCGTAAGATGCAGTGCCCACAAGGCCCGCAGTGGTCAAAGCTTCACCAGTACCGCGCGCAGTACCATCCCAACCACCACCAGCACCGCCGGGGATCAAAAAGTGTACGCTGTCGAGTTTCTTGTGACCATCTGCAAAGGCTGATGTGGCGAGACCAAGTGCTGCGGCAGCACCAAGCATAAGGGCGCGGCGGCCCAGTTTAAAAGTCGTCATAAGTTTCCTCCCATTTGACAACCGACCGCTAAGCGGCTCAGTTGAACCAACCAATCACTTCAACCTGACACAAACCTGTCACGTGCCAAAAAGACCGAAAATCACCGATGAAATTTTTGCTGATCGAAGACAACTCACACCTCGCCCACGCGATCTGTTCGCGGATGGGGTTCGATGGACATGTCATTGATCATGCTGCAACAATTGAAGACGCACGGGCCTTTTCTCAGACCGAAGATTACGATCTAATCTTGCTCGATATCATGCTGCCAGACGGGGATGGGCGCGACTTTCTCAAGCATCATCGCGCCGGTAAAAAGGACACGCCTGTCATCGTTTTGACCGCCCGTTCGCAGGTGTCTGACAGAATCAGCATCCTTGATTTGGGGGCGGATGACTATGTCACAAAGCCCTTTGATCACGCAGAACTCGAGGCCCGCGTGCGCGCTGTTTTGCGCCGTCGCGGCGGTACATCGCAGACAGTGATCCGCATCGATAACCTCGCGTTTGATCCCGTGGCTGGCACGCTTGAGGTCGCGAACGAGGCAATACAATTGCGCAACCGCGAGCTGCGCTTGTTAGAACTTTTGATCAACGCACCGGGGCAAATTTTCGCCAAACAAAAGCTGGTGGATCGGTTGTTTTCTTATGATGACGACGTCTCTGAAAACGCCATCGAGGTCTATATCGGGCGGCTGCGCAAGCATCTGAAAGGCTCAAGTTTGAGCATCACCACCCTGCGCGGTCTTGGCTATCGGCTTGATCATGACTGACCGCGTGAACGTCTCAGGATCCTTGCGCAATCGCTTGACGATCACCTTGATCGGCGGCGCTGCGATCTTGGCGATCTTGCTGTTTTTCGTCGTCCGCGCCTATGCCGCCCAAATCGCACAGCAAGGCCAAGACAGCATTTTAAGCGCCTCGGCCACCTCCATTTTGGACGCCGCTGTGATCCGCAACAGCAGCGTCGAAGTCGATTTCCCCTACTCCGCATTCTCCATTCTGGACACGCCCCAAGACGACCGCGTTTTCTATGCCATTCACCGCGATGACACCCTGCTGTCGGGCTACAACGCCCTGCCCCAACCGCCTTTATCTGGCAGTAGCAATCAGGCGTTTCTCACCACAGATATCCAAGGCGATACCGTCCGTTTGATCCGTGCCCGTCGGGTTTTGGTGGGGGAAAATCTGCGCACGCAGGTCTATGTGACTGTGGCGCAAACCCAAGATGCGCTCTCTGTCACGCTCAATCACATCTCACGCAACGTGGCTTTGGCAGGCATCGGCTTCTTCTTGTTGGCGGCGGTTTTGTCCATTTGGGCCTCATCAAAAACCATCGATCAATTGACACGCCTGACCACCTCGATCACACGGCGCGGGCCGCAAGATTTGACCCCTGTGGCCAAACCCGTGCCGGTGGAAATGGTGCCTCTCGTTGTCTCGCTCAACACGCTGATGGACCGACTTGATCAATCCTTGCAACGCTCAGAAGACTTCATCGCCGAAGCCGCCCACCGTGTGCGCACGCCGCTGGCCACTGTGCGCTCCTATGCAGAGGCTACGTTGCAGCGGGTCTCTAAGGAAGAAAACCGCCAAGCTTTGCGGTCGATGGTGCGCGCGATTGATGAAAGTTCACGCGCGGCCACCCAGCTTTTAGATCACGCGATGATCACCTTTCGCGCTGACCATTTGGACCGACAAGACATTGATTTGGTTGACTTAGTTGATGAAATCTTGCGCGGATTGACCCCCATCGCCGACATGAAAGACATCGAGTTCAAGCGCGACAGCACAGGCGATTGTCGCACTCTAGGCGACCCGATTTTGCTGCAAAACGCGGTGCGCAATATCATCGACAACGCCCTGAAATATGCTCCCAGCGAAAGCACAATTTTCATCACCTTAGCCGCCGAACCCGTGACACAAATCACCATCTGCGACCAAGGACCGGGCTTTCCGACGGGTCAAATCGCAGGGCTGACAGACCGATTCGCGCGGGGCGACAATGCGGCGGGCATCATCGGGTCCGGCTTGGGGCTGACCATCGCCCAAGAAGTGGCTGCAGCACATGGCGGCACCTTGGAGCTTTCCAACCCATCACGAGGGGGCGCATGCGTTACATTTTCTTTTTCATAGCGGGCCTTTACGCCCTTTTCGCCAGCGCATTAGTTGCGCAAGACTGGGAAGAGAAATCCCTGTTCACCGCTGAAGAGCCCACACGTATTTTGCGCGTCCTCAGCAGTACGGATACCTCGTTTTTCGCGCCGATTATTGAAAGTTTTTTGGCGCAAAATCCGCAGACTTCTGTTGAATATCTCGTCACCAGCACCTCCAATTTGGACGATTTTTTCCGCAAAAATCCCAGTCAATTTGACGTGGTGATTTCCAGTGCGATGGACCTGCAACTCAAACTGGCCAATGACGGGTATGCCGCGAAAACCACCGGCATCGCGCTGCCTGACTGGGCCGATTGGCGCAGCAGCCTGTTTGCATTCACCTCGGAACCCGCCGCCATCGTGATCAATCGCGCCGCGTTTAAAGGCAAGCGCCTGCCGCAAACACGGCAAGACTTGATCTTGGCCCTGCGCGCAAGACCGGATATTTTTCATGGGAAAATAGGCACTTATGACGTCCGGAGCTCGGGGCTTGGTTATCTATTCGCAACGCAAGACGCGCGCAATTCGGAAACTTTTTGGCGGTTGATGGAGGTGATGGGCAGCTTGGACACCAAACTCTATTGCTGTTCTGGCGAGATGATCGACGATTTGGCCAGCGGAAAACTGGCCGTGGCGTACAATGTTTTGGGCAGTTATGCCGCCGCCCGCAGCGACACCGGTGATGCGTTGCAGATCATTTTGCCTTCGGATTTTCCGACCACGATGATGCGCACAGCCTTTGTGTCGCGCGACAGTCAGCACATCGAGCATGCGAAAAATTTCCTGCGTCACTTGATTTCTTTGCAATCGGCACCGATCGACAAAGAGGTGTTTATGCTGCCACCTTTGAGCACCGAACAGGGGACTGCTCGCCAATCCACGATCGGATTGGGGCCGGAACTTTTGACCTATTTGGATCAATTGAAGCGCCAGACATTTTTGAGCGAATGGGTCAGCGCGATCATTCAAAAATAGGCATGGAAATGCCTTATATTTGTGCTGATTTTGATGCGGTATGCGTCGGTATTTTCCTTTAAAAACATGAGGTAAACTGGTATAAGGCGGCACAATCCTGCCGGGCTTGGCGGGCCTTGCTTGCGCGGCGCGCGAGCCTTGATTTAGGACGACAAAATGGCCGGATATTTCCTGTATCATTCCATCGGAACCTTTGCTGACAAACAAGCAAAACTCACTGCAACTTTGACTGATTTTGCCACCCATTGGGCTGCGACAGATGATGCGCAATGGGGCTATGCTTTGACGCAACAAGCGGCGTTTTTGTCAAAATGGGCGGAACTCATTGGCGCAGAACCCAGGCATATGGCCCAAGCCGAAAGCGTGACCGGCGGGCTCTATTCAATTTTGCGCGGTTTGGACCCGAGGCGCATTCAAGGCGGCACGGTTTTGATCGCGAAAGACTGTTTTCCGTCTTTGCATTTTTTGCTGGCCGAAACCGTCACCCGCATGGGCGGCACATTGAAAACGGTGGAACCGGCGCAGGGTGAGGCCTTTGTCAGCGACGCTCAGATGTTGTCCGCTTGGGATGGCGATGTGCGTTTGGCGATTTTGACTTGGGTGACCTCGACCAGTTCGCACAAATCCGACATCAAAACTTTGACCGAACATGGTCATAAAATGGGATCGCTTGTGGGCATCGATGTGACGCAAGGCATCGGCATTCGCCCTTATGATGTGACAGATATTGGCGCGGATTTCACGGTGGGATCATCGTTGAAATGGCTCTGCGGTGTGTCAGGTGCTGCGGTGATTCACGCGACGCCAGAGTTGATCGCCAGCTGTCAGCCCGAATTTCGCGGCTGGTTTTCACAAGGCAATCCGTTTTCATGGGATTTGGATGCGTTCGAATTTGCCCCTGATGCGCGGCGCTTTGGCAATGGCACGCCGAATGTTTTGCCTGCGATTTCTTGTTTGTCGGGTTTGGACTTTGTGCTCGGCAAGGGCGTCGCGAATTTGGCGAAAGACAACGCCGCGAAAACGGCGATTTTGGTCGATTGGGTCAAAGACGCGGGCGTGACTTTGGTGTCGCCAATGGAGGCAGATCAACGCGGCGGCAGTGTGATGATTGCGCTGCCGGATACCATCGATCCGACCCATGTGGTTGACAGTTTGCGGGGTGAAAATCTGTTCACCGATGCGCGGGGTCAGGTGTTGCGCTTGTCACCGGGCAATGTGACTGAATTGGAAGATTGCAAACATTTAATTTCGATTTTGGGCAAACTTTTAAACATGTAAAACAAATGCACGGCGGGGCTTTGACGCCCCGCCGCTTTGATCTTTGATGGCGTTTTAGGCGTTTTCCTTGTCGTGGATAATATCCCGCACAACACCGTAACTTTGCCCCCAAGCGTCTGTCATATCACAGCGGATATCCCACAGTTCAGGGAAGAACCGGTGGCGTGCGCCAGACTCAAGAATTTCAACAGGGCGACCTTTGAGAGACTTTGATCCAAGACCGATGGAGCGGTGGATCAGGTACAGGTGATTGGCGCGGAATTTTTGGAACAACTCGTCAAATTCGATCAAAGCTTCGGCCACGACATAGCTATCGCCGTGGTCATATTTGCCATCATAAACATCCGCCACAGACAGGCCTTTGCCGTCCAAATATGTGGCCTTATAGGTATCCCAAAGGTCCACTGGCATGCGCAGAAGCAGCTGAAACCCAGGGCTTTCTTGGCCTGATCCGTTGCCAAGCTGCAAGCGCACCTCTTGGTATTCCAGCGGGGACATGGTTTCCAGCACGTCCAGCTGATCGGTCATCAGGCGCATCAGGCGGTGCACACGGCCCATGAGCGTCACGATGCGGTTGGTGTTGCCCTCACGCATGTAGTCGAGCACGTCCACGAGTGTGTAGGCCATGAGCTTCATCCACAGCTCTTCAACTTGGTGGACGATCTGAAATTGCAGCTCTTCGGCGTTGCACAGGTCTTTGATCGGCTTTTGGCAGTCGAGCAGTTTGCGCACATCCAAGTAGACGCCGTAGTCCAACATCTTCGGGTTCTCGATCAGTGCGTGATACTCTTGGCGGTTCATGATGTGCGTCCTTTGGAATCTGTGTTGGTACCTTTTTGCCGGGAATTTGCGATGTCATTGTTCCTTTATTTCCCGATACAGGATAAATGATAGAACGAATGTGCAGATTTTTGACAATATTGGATAACACATGGATCAACTTGACCTCGCCATCCTCAAACGCCTTGAAGCCAACGCGCGCCTGTCGTTCGCGGATTTGGCTGACAGCCAAGGCATGTCCAAAACCCCCATCTGGAAACGGGTGAAGGCGCTAGAAGACGCTGGCGTCATTGAAGGCTATGAGGCCCGCCTGTCGCCGAAAGCGATGGGATTTGGGCTGTCAGCCTTTATCGAGGTCGTGCTGGATTTCGAAGCAGCAGATGCCTTTGAGGTCGCCGTGGCACGACATCCGTCAATCTGGCGCTGCTACGCCACAACGGGGGAGGCCGACTATTTGTTGCAAATCATCGCGCGAGATGTGGATGACATGGATAAGCTGATCCGCTCGGAGGTTGCGCGCCTTCCGGGAGTGCGCCGCACCAGCACAACGGTGGCCACACGCACGATCAAAGAAACCCAATCCCTCGCGGCATTGGCGCAAGCCAGATAAGACCGCGCCTGTGGGTTGCAGACGCGGGCCTCAAGTTGGCAATCAGGTTTTGCGGCCTGTTAGGTATTGAAAACCAAGTGAACTTTTACGGCGCGCGTGCGGTCACCTGCGAGTTCGAATGCTTCCTCGGCATTTTCAACCGGCATTTGCGCCGTGATCATGGGGCGCACATCGATGCGCCGTGTGGAAATGGCGTCAACCGCGTCTTGGAACTCTGAATGGAAGCGGAATGTCCCACGATGGGTGATCTCTTTGGCGACAAGAATGCCCAGCGGAACGGCCGTATCGCCTGCCATACCAACCTGAACGATAACGCCACGCGGACGCAATGCACCCAAGGCCGAGACGAGTGCAGATGCCACGCCAGTGCATTCAAATGCAACGTCGAAGTATCCTTTGCCACGCGCGTAGGCCTGCATTGTGTCGGCGTCATCTATCACGTTGACCACCTTCGTCGCGCCCATTTCAGAGGCCACGTCCAAAGGCACCTTTTGCAAGTCTGTCACAACGATTTCAGCAGCACCTGCCTCTTTCGCCAAAGCAACACACAAAACGCCGATTGGTCCGGCGCCCGTGACCAAGACGCGTTTGCCCTTCAGATCTCCTGCAAGGCTAACCGCATGCATACACACGGCCAGAGGCTCAGAACATGCAGCTTCAGACACCGCGACATCGCCAGTGACGGGCACACATTGGCGTGCGTCGACGGTCATCTGGTCGCGGTAAAACCCTTGGACGTGCGGCATGCGCATGGCTGAGCCGTTAAAGATCATATCGGTGCAATGCATCTCGAGGCCTTGCACACAGTATTCACATTTTCCGCAGTTGGTGCTGGGGTTCAGGGCAACCATATCGCCAACTTTAAGCCCCGTGACACCTGCGCCAATTTCAGCAACAAACCCCGCAGCTTCATGTCCCAAAATAATGGGTTCGCGCACACGAACGACGCCAAAACCACCGTGCTGGTAGTAGTGCAAATCTGAGCCACAAACGCCGCCAGCCCCAAGAGCCACGCGCACCTCGCCAGCTTGGGGTGGTGCGACGTCACGTGTTTCAACGCGGATATCTTTTGCGCTGTGCAAGCAGCAAACACGGGTTTTCATATAGTCTCCTAAGGCATCATAACGGACGGCAACCATGTCGCCAAAGCGGGGACATAGGATACGGCCAGAAGTACACAGATATTTGTCAGTAAGAAAGGCAAGATTGCGACAACGACCGGTGCAAGCGGCAGGCGCGCGATCCCCGCACAGACGAACAAGCAAACCCCCACTGGCGGTGTTGTCAGTCCGATCATCAAGTTCAGCACGGCGAAGGTCGCAAAGTGGAGCGGCTCAACCCCAACGGCTTCAGCGAGGGACAGCAGCGGCACAAACAAAATGATCAGTGCTGCGATTGTCTCCATAAACATACCGACAAACAACAACAGCAGATTGATAATCAAGATCACTAGGATCTTGTTGTCGGTGAACGACAAAACACCATCAGCGATCGCTTGGGGAATTTGCTCAGACACCAAGATCCAGCCAAAGACATTGGCGAACCCGACCAGCACCAAAATACCAGCCGAGGAGACCGCGCTGTCGATCACCACTTTAGGCACCTGCCGCAATGGCAGCTCGCGGTAGATAAAGCACCCCACAATCATCGCATAAACGGAGGCAATCACGGCCGTTTCCGTTGGCGTTGCAAGACCAGACAGCAATCCGTAGATGATCAAGAATGTCATCGCCAAGGCCCAAATGGCGCCGGCAAATGCACGCCCAACCTCACCAAATCCCTGCCAAGGCTGATGTGGAAAGTTGCGACGACGTGCAATGATATACGTGGTCACCATCATGGCGAGCCCCATCAAAATACCGGGGATAGCACCCGCCAAGAACATCTTGCCCACGGAAATGCCACTGAGCGCGCCAACGATGATCATTGGCACAGAGGGTGGAATAATCGGACCAACGGTCGAGGACGCAGCGGTCACAGCAGCCGAAAACGCAGCCGGATAACCCGCCTTTTTCATACCGGGGATCATCACACCACCGATGGACGCGGCATCAGCAACAGCCGTGCCAGTGATGCCACCAAACAGCATGGAGGCAGCGATGTTGGTCAATCCAAGTCCGCCTTTTATCCAACCGACCAAAGCGTTGGCAAAGCGAATGATCCGCTGGGTGATGCCACCAAGGTTCATCAAATTGCCTGCCAGAATAAAGCCTGGGATGGACAGCAGCACGAACACGTCCATGCCCGCGTACATTTTTTGCGGCATGACCACGGCTGGAATGCCGGCAAGCGTAAGATACGCCAATGAGGCGACACCAAGCGTGATCGCAACTGGCAAGCCAATAACAAGACCGCCAACAAACAAACTGAAAAGAACTGTGACTTCCATGGCTTATGCTTCCTCGGGTTTCTTTTCAGGCGTGCCGTCATCCGTGCCCGCAATCATGCCCGCGATGCGCACCAAAGCGGCAACAGCAAGAACAACCAGCAACAGCCAGACGGTGAAATGAACATAGGTCATACGCAGACCCAATGCAGGCGATGTCTGCATGCGTCCGATCGAGACGTATTTCCATGCAGGTGCCAAAAGATAAACAGTCAAGCCAAGGGTCGCGACGGCTGAGAAAAATCGCAGCATCCAAGGGCCACGTCCCGGCAAGTTTTCACTAAAGACATCAACGTTGACCATGTCACCAGATCGCAGCGCCAACCCGCCACCAAAGGCGACGAGATACAGCAAAGCGTAGCGTGTCAGCTCTTCGGTCCAAACCGGCGAATTGCCGATGGTGCGGCCCACAACTTGAACCAAAACGGCGCAGATCAAGACCAAAAAGGCCAGTCCAGCGCCGGCTCTGGCCAACCAAACAAAGACCTGCGTTATCTGTTGTAGTATTTTCATACGGTGCTCAATCGATCTTGCGCGCTGCGCTGCTGTCAAAAATGAACCCACGCCTGCTGCGCCAGGGAGCGCAATAGGCGTGGGGACGACCTAAACTGGGAGGTTTAGTTAGAGAACAGGCCTTCTACGATAGGCTTGATTTCGTCGTTCACGTTGGCCAAGACCGCGTCTTTCGCTTTTGCTTGGAACGCAGGGCCGTCGACTTCAACAAAGGTAACACCTTTGCCTTCGAGGTAGGCACGGTCATCAGCAACGGAAGCTTCGAACAACTCACGCTCGTAAGCTTGTGCAACGGCTGCAGCTTTCATCACTGCAGCTTGGTCATCCGCAGACAACTTCGACCATGTGCTTTCAGCGATTGTCAGGTAGATCCAAGACCGCACGTGCTCGGTCATGTTGATGTGGCTTTGCACTTCGTTGAAGTTCGCAGAGCGGATCAAAGCGAGCGGGTTTTCTTGTGCGCCGATGGTGCCATTTTGAAGCGACGTAAACACTTCAGAGAAGGCCATAGGTGTGGGTTGCGCACCAAGGGCTTTCCAAACATCAACGAAAAGCGGCACGTTTGGCACGCGCATCTTCAAGCCGTCAAGATCGTCAGGTGTGGTGATCGCACGGTTGGATGTCAGGTTGCGCGGGCCACGTGCAAAGTGCGCGATCGGGCGAACTTGTGCGTTTTCGATGATCTGCGCTTTGATCTGGTCACCGATTTCACCAGAGGCGACTTCGTCCATGTGCTCAAGCGATTTATACGCATAAGGAACAGCCAAAAGAGCCGCCATTGGCGCCCAGTTTTGCAACGATTCACCTGTGATCGTCATATCAACAGTGCCAAGCTGCATGCCGTTGATCAGGTCAATTTCTTTGCCAAGAGACTCGTTTGGGAACACTTCGACCGCAATACGACCTTCGGTCAATGAAGACAGTTCATCTCCGAATTTAACGGCCGCTTTGTGCCATGGGTTTTCTTCATTGGCGAGGTGGCCAAGTTTCAGCGTCATGTCCTGTGCCATAAGTGGCGTGGACATCAACGCAGCAACAGTCGCAACGACCGCTGGTAGTTTCCAATTGATTGTCATGAATACTCTCCTCCTAGAGTGGGTGTATTGACTGACGGGGCAATGCCGCCATCAGGCAAATCGAAAAAGTCGGGGTTTGCCGCGATGACGCTGGGCAAATTGTCCAGCATCGCGCGCAAATGTTGACGAGCGTTTTCTTCGGCGCGGTCCAAATCTCGCGCCTCGACCATGTCCACGATTTCCGTGTGCTGCTGAACAAGCAACTCGGTTGGATAGTCGGCCAACGACAAAAAGCGCACACGGTCCATTTGGGCTTTGACGCCTTCGACGAACCCCCAAGTGCCCGCTTTGCCCGCCGCTTCTGCAAGCATGCTGTGGAATTGTTCGTCCAAACGCGTGAAGGATTCAGGATCATCCGCACGCACGCGTTTTTGCTGTTCGATCTGGTCACGCAAAGCACCGATCACGGCATCATCACGCGTCTTCGCCAACAATCGAACGATGTCAGCTTCGATGGCTTCCCGAAGGAAACGCGCATCCAACACGTCTTGATATGCGATCTTTGAAACGACTGTGCGTCGTTGTGGGCGGATCAAAATCAAACCTTGATGAGATAGCTTAATAAACGCTTCGCGCACTGGCTGGCGACTGACGTCGTACACCTGCGCGATCTCGGTTTCCGAAATGGTATCCCCAGGCTTGAGATGGTTGCGAATGATACGGTTGCGCAGCCGTTTGGTCAGCTGCGGCGTGATCGGCAAAGCCGGATCAAGTGGCCGAATTGGGTCCATTTGCAACATGTAGAATCTCCTCCCAGTCACAACTTGCATACTTCCATACAAGTTAGCAATGAAAATTGTATGCCAAATCTAAAAAACCAGACGACTCCAGATAATTATCCTTAGGTAATTGAATTTATTACTATTTTTATAAAACTTCCGCAGAAAACCCCAACGCTCCTGCGAAAAATTTACACGATCAGAGCAGAATCTGAACGCTGCCACCGTCCAAAAACAGTCAAAGTCGCACTGACCAGAACTGCCAAAAACAAAATCATTGCAGGCAAAAGTCCTAGAGCATCCGCAAGCAATCCGGTTACAATAACAGGCACCGAAAACCCGAGATACGCGTAGACAAATAGACCGGCTGTGGCCCGTGCTTGATCGTCAGGCGCACGGCGCGCGACCTCTGCCAAAGACGCGAGATAGGTAAAGCCATAGCTGGCAGCACTTGTGATGCACGTTCCAAGCAGCACCAGTATCAATGCGTTGAACCACACGCCAAGCAGCAAGACGACAAACCCCAGCGGCACCAATACAAACCCCACCGAGAGCGCGCGGGCGTTTGTCATGCGACGTGCCAATGGTTGGCACAGAAAGCCTACAAAAATCGCCAAGAACACAACAAGTCCAGTCCATCCTCCAAGGCCACGGGCAGCCAATTCAAGCGGCACTACGGCAATTGTCATCCCGCTGGTGGACCACGCCAAAGCCATCGCCAGACCAAACATCCATGTGCCAGACGCAAAGACCGGCAATCGCATCAACGACACGGACAACGACACCTGCGAGCGAGGCAGTCCTAAGACGCCACCAGCCAAGACAAGCGCGACAAGGATCAGAACATGGTAACTCATAGGGGTCACTGTTTGCCCTTGAACGGCGAGGCATAGACCCGTTGCAAGCGCACCGCCGCCGAAGCCAAGCGATGTTGCTGACGTGACGACCAACGCAGCAAACTTCTGCCGCTCCCGCCCCAATATATCTGTCATATAGGCCGCACCAGACGTCGCCGCGAGCGCTGTTCCCACTCCAAGCAAAAGACGTGCACAAACAAGGCTAATCATGTTTGGCCAAAGCACCAGCAACACCGTGGCCAGCGCGCCTAAAATGAGCGCAAATGCAATTGGCACTTTGCGGCCAACACGATCAGATAACCCGCCGAGCACCATCAAAGTCGGCATTAGCCCCCCGACATAGGCTGCAAAAGCGATGGTGACCGCCACGTTGCCCACGCCGCTAGCTTGCGCGTAGACGTCATAAAGTGGCGCTTGCAGGTTCACCGCGAAGGTGACGACAAACAAAGCGATTGCGAGAAGAGATGCAGAGAGCGGCTTGGACATAATTGACCTCAAGATTGAACTTGAAATCGACATGCCACGCCGCCACAATTATGACAATTTTTCAATTGTACTAGATACAGTGAGCCCATGGCAAAAGCGCGATACCTCCAACTGGCTGACACACTCGAAGCAGCGATCAAACGCGGCAAGCTCGCGCCGGGATCCAAACTCCCCACCCATCGCGCCTTTGCCGAACGATTTGGCGTTGCATTGGCGACGGCGACACGGACCTACGGGGAGCTAGAACGACGGGGCGCCGTTGTTGGTGAAGCGGGCCGTGGCACATTTGTGCGTGACAAAGGCGTTCCTCTGTCGCTGGGACTACAGCAGTCTGCGGCAGATGGCAGCGTCGATTTGGTGTTCAATATGCCAAGCGACACGTCTGACGCAGACACGCTGCGCAGCGCGCTGAAACGGCTGGCGACATCCGGCGATTTATCCGCAATGCTGCGCTATCAACCACACGGCGGGCGCGACCACGAACGCGCCATTATCGCCAATGATGTGCAGCGCACGCTTGGCCCTATCGATCCTGCGCAGCTGTTGATCACATCAGGTGGGCAGCATGGATTGTCTTTGCTTGGGTTCGGGCTTTTGACACATGGCGATGCTGTTGCTACGGACGCGCTCACGTATCCGGGGTTCAAATCTGTGGCGGCGCTGCAAGGTCTAGACCTAGTGCCCATCGCCAGCAGCAACGGCATCATGGACCCAGAAGCGCTTGAACGAAGCTGCCAGTCCAAGCGGATCAAAGCCGTCTATTTGATGCCAACCGTTCATAACCCATTGGGCACTGTGATGGACTTGGCAACGCGCCTGCGCATCGTCGATGTTGCGCGCAGGCATGATCTGATGATTTTCGAAGACGCGGCCTACGCTTTTCTAGAACCCGATCCGCCCACAGGTTTTTTGACCCTCGCGCCGGAACGTACCGTCCACATTGGTGGGTTTTCCAAAACCCTCGCAACAGGTTTGCGCCTTGGTTATTTGATCGCGCCCCTTCCCCAGATTGAACCGCTTACCGAAGCGATCCGTGCCACAACTTGGAATGCGCCCGCGTTGATTTCGGACTTGGTCACAAACTGGATCTTGGACGGCACCTTGGCACAGTTTGAAGCCAATAGACGCGAAGACGGCGCCGAACGCCAAAACATTTGTGCGGACATCTTGAGGGATCACAGGTTGCTGTCGCATCGAAATGCCAGCTTTGCATGGCTGCCGCTTGAACAGGGCGTGCGTGCTGAACCGATTGTGATCTCGCTCAAAAAATTGGGGGTATCTGTTTCAGATGCGCGCCCATTTGCTGTTGGTTCCGCCATTCCACAGGCGTTGCGCATCGCATTTGGCGGCGTGCCAAAGCATGAGTTCCAAACGGCGCTCAAAGCCGTACGAACAGCGATTGATGATGCGAGCCCAAGCTAAGGTTTGGCACGCTGTCGTTGTGCTGGACTTCAATTCATGTGAAATAACCTACGGTAAAGCCCAATTCTCAGACAGGATACGCAATGAAGGGCAATGACTTTCACAAGGCCATCACACTGCGCCACTTACGGGTGATCGCTGCCTTGTCCGATTTGGGATTGGTCGCGCGCGTTTCAGAAGCGTTGAATGTGACCCAGCCCGCTGTCTCTAAGCAGATCGCTGAATTAGAACGCATTGTGGGCGTCCCTGTGGTGACCCGCACCAAAAACCGACTGTATTTGACCGCCATCGGCGCGCGGCTCGCGGAACATGCCAAACAGGTTTTGGGCCAAGTGGATCGGGCCGCATTTGACATTGAAGCCATGGCAACAGGTGTTTCTGGATCCTTGGCCATCGGTGTCGTGAGCTCCGTCGCGCCCGTTTTGTTGCCTGGCACGTTGTCGTTGCTCAAGGGCAGCGCACCGCACGCCAATGTGTCAGTGTTTGAGGGTCACTTTGTCAGCCTGTTTCCCGAACTCGAATCTGGTGCACTGGATGTTGTGATCGCACGGATTTGGCAACCCCGCGAGCTGGCAGGCATTGAACAGATGTCTTTGCATTCCGAACCTCTTGTGGTTGCTGCTGGCCGCACGCACCCTCTGGCGCGCGCGAAAAGCCTTGAGTGGGCGGACGTGGCATCGTCGCAATGGATATTGCCACAGGCCAATTCCGTTGCACGCCAAGCTGTCGATACATTGTTTGCCGAGCACGGCTTAACGACCCCAACCAATACGATTGCGTCATTGTCTTTAGCGCTCAATTTGGAGATTCTTCGTGTAATGCCAACGCTTTGCCTGCTGCCACAAAGCCTTGCGCAAAGCCATGCTGCGCGTGGCGATCTTGTCATATTGCCCTTGGATACGCATGGGCTCTTGTCCGAGGCGCGCTGCTTTTGGCGCACAGACAGAATGACAACTGGCGGCACGATGTCATTGTTTTTGAAATGCCTCCAACAAGCCGCCAGCGACGTCAAAACAATTCCATATGGTTAATGTTTTGAGCCAATTATTCACTATTATCTCAAAGTTGCACTGCATAAGATAACGAAACACAATTCTTGGGAGGGCCTTGTGTCAGTATTTTCTTTGCATCGCTTGGCGTGCCCGAATGGGTAACTCTGACCTGACCAAATGGTCTGCCACAAAAGTGCTGGCTGCTTTTGCAGACCTGTCTTTGACGCCGACCGATTACCTATCTGCCTGCCTTGACCAGATTGCAGCACTCAATCCGAAAATTAACGCGCTGACAGCTACGGACGCTGAAAACGCGGCGATTGAGGCCGCGCAGGCGACGCGTCGCTGGGCAGAAGGCAAGCCGATTGGCCCACTTGATGGGTTGCCGATCGGGGTAAAAGATCTGCAAGACACCAAAGGTCTGTTGACGACACATGGCAATCCACGTGCGCGTGGCAACATTCCTGCGTCAGATATGCCAATGGTGGCGCAATTGCGTGCCGCTGGTGCAATCATGTTGGCCAAAACAAACGTTCCGGAACTGGGCGCAGGTGGTAACAGCCGCAACCCTGTTTGGGGTGCAACGGGCAATCCGTTTAACCCAAATCTCATTGCGGGCGGGTCCTCAGGTGGATCCGCTGCAGCATTGGCGGCCGACCTTTTGCCTCTGTGCACGGGCTCAGATACGGGTGGGTCGTTGCGACTTCCTGCAGCACTATGCGGTATTGTTGGATATCGTCCGTCGGTTGATGTTGTCGCGCACCCGACGCGCCCATTGGGCTGGTCTGGCATTTCAGTGCTGGGCCCGATGGCGCGCACTGTCGAAGACCTTGTTCTGATGCTCAAGCTGATTCAATCAGATGATCCGAACGACCCGCTGTCCATTCCTGCATCAGATAAGGCGCGGTTTGAAACGCTGCCGGATGTTGAGTTGAGCGATTTGCGGATTGGCTATAGCGAAGATTTTGGCGGCGCTCCGGTGGACCCTGAGATTCGCGAGACATTCCGCGCACGGGTTGCAGCACTCGCGCCGCAAGCTCGGTCATGCACACCGGTTGATCTAAATCTAGGTGATATGGACCGCGTATTTGATATTTTGCGCGCGGAGAGTTTTGTCGCCGCCTTTGGTCAAGGTGTCGAAGACACGCCCGAACTATATGGCGACAACATCAAAACCAATGTCGCGCTGGGGAACAGCTTTACCTTGGCAGACCGCAGCTGGGCGCATATTGAGCAAACGAAAATTTTGCGCAACTTCAATGCCTTGATGGAAGATTACGACGTTATCTTGCTGCCAACAGTTCCCGTATCATCATTCCAGTGGACCCAAGCACATGCCACGCACATCGATGGGCAAGAGTTGGACATCTACTACCGCTGGCTTGCGCTGACCTATCGCGGATCCTTGCCAGGTGGTCCGTCCATCACGTTGCCGAGCGGGCTTGACCCTCACGGTATGCCTTTCGGGCTTCAACTGCTCGGACCTGTACGTGGCGACGAAAACCTATTAGCCGCATCCCATGCGGTGGAAGCGTTTCTTGCGCAAACCCCCGAAACCGCTCGCCCGATCGCAAATGTTGCAGACGTTGCCGCTTCGACTGTCGATCTAAGATCCATCGTCACCCACCCGCCCATTTTTGATGGCGCAACGAAAACGCACGCCGTCAAAACGGCAGTGTAGAGGAACAAGACTATGTGGCTCATTCCAATCGTATTCATCGTATTGCTGATCAGCGGCACTGCCTTTGCCTATCTTATGGGCGCAGTGTCGGTGTTGAGCTTTGTCGCGGTGGATAAACGCCAATTTTTATCGATCCTACCGCAGCGCATTTTCGCGCAGGTGTAACGCGCAGCCTCATCGACTTTGCGATGGCCATCGTTGGTCGTTTCAAAGGCGGACCTGGTCACGTGAACATTCTGACCAGCGTCTTCTTTGCGGGCATTTCTGGCTCAGCTATTGCTGACAGTGCTGCCCTGTCGCGTACTTTCGTTCCTGAGATGAAAGAGCGTGGCTATGATGGTTACTATGCAGGCGCGATCACTGCCGCGTCATCTATGATTGGACCAATCATTCCGCCCTCGATCATTATGATCATTTATGGTGGTTTGACAGGCGCATCGGTGGCAGCCTTGTTTGTTGCAGGCGTCATTCCTGGCATCTTGTTGGCCGTTTCTTTGCTGGCACTGAACAGCATTTTGGCACACGTCCAAGATCACCCCGGTGGTGCATCTGACGATCTACCAAAGTTCTGGCCAAGCCTGCGTAAAGCCGCCCCTGCTTTGCTTTTGCCCGTCGTTATTTTGGGATCACTGGTCTTTGGTTTGGCCACCCCAACGGAAGGCTCTGCCATTGCTGTTTTGGTCGCGTTGATGGCCGGCCAATACTACAGAGGTTTGAGCTTTCGCATGATCTACGACGCTGTCGAAGCAACAGCGCGTATGACAGGCACTATCTTTATTATCTTGGCTGCGATTTCCGTCTTGGGATATCTGGCTGGGCAAATGGGGTGGTCTTCGGCATTGGCCGATTGGGTCGAAGCCTTTGGCTTGACCGGCACCAAATACCTCTTTTTCTTGGTTGGCGTCTTTTTGATCGCTGGTATGTTCATGGACACACCCGTTGCGTTGACGCTTTTGATCCCACTTTTCGCACCGCAAGCCCTAGAGCAAGGTATCAGCCCAATCCACCTTGGCATCGTGTTGTGTTTCAACCTTTGCGTTGGCCTGATCACACCACCTCTAGGCAAATGTTTGGTCGTCGTTTCTGCAATGACCAATCTTAACTACTGGCGACTGGCCTACACTGTTTTGCCATTCATCGTTGTCCAAGTTCTTGTCTTGGCGGCGTTGGTATTGTGGCCGTCACTAAGCCTTTACCTACCGACGTTGTTCGGATTTTCTGTAAACTAACCACAAATGAGGGAGGATACTCATGAACCTTAAAGCACTCACATTCACGGCCCTTTTAGCCGCGACCACAGCGATGGCGGCCTCTGCCGAAGTCAAAATCGCACTCGACAGCAAACCTGATCTGGCAACATCTGGATCCTACAACTGGGCCGCAACATTCGGCGCTGCTTTGACAGAAGCGGGTATGGAAGTACGCGAATTGCCACGCGGTTCTGTGGGCAACGAAGCTGAGAAATTCGACCAAGTCTCAACTGGTCTTTTGGAAGTTTCATTGCCTGACGTGCGCTCCATCGCGCAAGTTGACCCATTCATCTACGGCGTACGTTTGCCTTACATCTTTGACGACATCGCGCACATGGATCGCGCTTTGGAAAAAGGCCAAGTGTTCGATCGCATCAACGAAAACCTCGCTGGTCAGGACATCATGTTGTTGCTTTGGCACCGCTTGGGCCATCATCCGGCGTGATCACCACGAAACAGGCTGTTCGCGCACCTGCAGACATGAGCTCTTTGCGCATGCGTGCATTGGATGACGCTCAGATCGCTATGTACGAAGCTTGGGGTTCTGCAGGCACAATCGTGCCTTGGGGTGAAGTTCCAGCGGCGTTGCAAACTGGTGTGGTCGATGGCTACCTCAACTCACCGCTTGTACCTGTGACTTGGGGTCAAACTGACTTCGTCAAAAACTTCTCTGACGCACGTGTTATCTGGCCACTGCGTGCCGTGCTCGTGTCTAAAGATTGGTACGATGGTCTGTCTGCAGACGACCGTGCAGCTGTAGACGGTGCGGTTGACGCAGCGGATGCCGCAACACGTACATGGTTGGACGACGTGTCTGTTTCCGGTCTTGTGTCTCTCGAAGAGTTGGGCGTAACAGTTCAGCGTTTGACAGACGAAGAGCGCGCTGCGTTCCGCGAAATGTCCAAACCTGTTTACGACTCAGGCTTGATGCCATCCGAGGACGTGAAACTTTGGACAGACCTGTCTGACGGCACACGCTAAGCTATACTCAACCAACGTGGCGGGGGGCATCATGCTGCCCGCCCACTCTACAAAGAGGTCCAACATGCGACAGATTATTGTATCGGCCAGCAACGGCATTCACCAAGTGGCACGACGCGCTGCGGTTTTCACCGTCTGTGCGATGTTTGTAACTGTGATGATCCAAATTGTAGCTCGATATGCGTTTTCGTCTCCACCTGTTTGGACAGAAGACATTGCACGCTACTCAATGGTCTGGACTGGCCTTTTGGGCGCGACGTTGTCGTTTAAAACCAACTCTGATGCGATCTTGATGGACACTGTTTTCCCCAAGCGCCCACATATCATGGGTTTGGTCACCGATGCGATCCAAACAGCTGCGATTTTGACGTTTACATTGCCGGTCATCTACTTTTGTTTCGTTGGCCTCAAGGGCGGCTTTTCCAAAGGCTACTTGATGCGCCAATCAGGTCTGACGGCCGACACTTTGGGTATTCCGATGGTTTGGATTTCAATGTCCGTTCCCATCGCTTTCATCATTATTTTGCTGCACCTCGCGGCCCGCTGGGCGGCGCCACAGAGTGTCACTACAAATGATGTGACAAACACCCAACTGGATTGATCTCGGCTAAGCGTGCCGATCGACTTTCCCCACGAACATCTATACTTTGCGCGACATTCGCGCGACATTGGAGACTTTAAATGACTTTGCCACACACTGTTGCAGAGGCCTTAGCGCCATTGTTAGGGGACCGCTTGCACACTGCGCAGGCCGTCCGTGACCACCACGCCAGCACAGCCACATACATAGCATCGCAAAGCCCAGACTTGGTTGCTTACCCAAAATCAACTGACGAAGTTTCTCAAATCTTGAAGATCTGCCACGCGCATGATTTTCCTGTCATCGCTTTTGGCGCGGGTTCGTCCCTTGAGGGGCAAATCAACGCCCCGAACGGCGGGATCTCATTGGACATGTCTGAAATGGCCGAGGTGCTTGAGGTCTGCGACGAAGACCTTTTGGTCGTTGTGCAGCCGGGCATCACCCGCAAACGCCTGAACGAAGAACTGCGCGCCACAGGACTCACGTTTCCGATTGACCCTGGCGCCGACGCCAGCATCGGCGGCATGGCGTCGACGCGCGCGTCTGGCACCAACGCTGTGCGTTACGGGACGATGGCGGACAACATTTTGTCTATGGAATGCGTCTTGGCCGATGGCGAAATTATCCGTACGGGCACTCGTGCGAAAAAGTCATCTGCGGGCTATGACTTGACCCATTTGATGATTGGCGCAGAGGGAACCCTTGGGATCATCACCGAGCTCACGTTGAAACTGCGCGGCATCCCTGACAAAGTCATCGGCGGCATGGCACAGTTCGACACGATTGAGGACGCCTGTAACGCTGTTATTCTGGCGATCCAATGTGGGCTGGATGTGGCGCGGATTGAATTGCTGGATGCGGGCCAAATCGCGGCGTGCAATGACTATTCCAAACTTGATTTGAAAGTCTGCCCAACGTTGTTCTTTGAATTCTCAGGCCACGAAGCGGGCACGGACGAGATGAATGAAATGTTCCGCGAAATTGCGACGGATTGCGGTGCGACTGAATACAAATACGCGCAAAACGCTGATGAGCGGAACGTTTTGTGGACAGCGCGCCATAATGCGTATTGGGCGGCTTTGGCTCAGCACCCTGGTAAAAAGGGTCTTTCAACAGACGCTTGTGTACCTATTTCACGCTTGGCCGATTGCATCGAAGCCTCAAACAATGACCTGATCGAGTCAGGCCTTGCGGGGACCATTTTGGGCCACGTCGGTGACGGCAACTTCCACGTGATTTTGTGCTTTGACCCAGAAAACGCTGATGACGTGGAAAAAGTCGAAGGCTATTTGGGTCGCATGTCCATGCGCGCGATCGAGATGGGCGGTACATGTACCGGCGAACACGGCATCGGCCAAGGCAAGCAAAAATATCTGCGCCAAGAAGTTGGCGGCGCGGTCGACGTCATGAAAGCGGTCAAAATCGCACTCGATCCAAAGAACATTCTCAACCCTGGGAAAATTTTCCCGGTGGGGAACACCTAAAAAGAAACGGCAGCACATCCGAGTGTGCTGCCGTTTTATGCTTTGACGTAAAGTGTCGTTTAAGCTGTTTTCTTGCCAACCGCGCGGTTGCGCTCTCCCAACATCAACATTGCTGGCGTCACCACGAGTGTAAGCACCGTCGCGATCACCAATCCGCCGGCGATGGCTGACGACAGCTCTGTCCACCACTGCGTTGACGGAGCACCGTAGACGATTTCACGCGTGAAGAAGTTCAGGTTCAGCCCGATAACCATTGGCATAAGACCCAAAGCGGTTGTCACAGAGGTCAACACAACGGGCCGCAAACGCTGGGCACCGGTGCGCAAGGCCGCCTCAAGCGGCGACTGACCTGCCCTTTTGAGATCATTGTAGGTGTCAATCAAAACGATGTTGTTGTTGACCACGATCCCCGCCAGAGCGATCACGCCGATCCCCCCCATAACGATGCCAAACGGACGCCCCGTGACCATTAGGCCAAGCAACACGCCGCCGATCGAAAAGACGATCGCACTCATCACGATAAACGCCTGATAGAAACTGTTGAACTGCAAGACCAAGATAAAGAACATCAAGAAGATCGCAGCGCCAAAAGCGCTCATCAAAAAGATCATGCTCTCTTGTTGGTCCTCGGCTTCACCACCGAAACTAAACTCAACGCCCTCTGGCAGCTCTGCTTTGCTCAAGGCCTCTGTAAGCGCCACAACTTGGTCGTTCACCAGAACGTCAGGCGCGACGTTGGCCTCGATGGTTGTGACCCGTTTTTGGTCAATGCGCCGAATGACGCCCGTGCGGGCAGACGGCTCAAACGTCACAAAGTTTGAAATTGGGACCAGACCTGAAGAGGTCGGCACACGCAAACTGCCCAACTGTGCAAGTGTGCGTTCTTCACGCGGGAAGCGCACACGAATATCAAGCGCGCCGTCGGTGTCATCGGGGCGGTAATCTGCCACCGTGATACCTTGGGTCAACAAACGCACCGCTTGTCCAAGCAAACTGACATCCGCGCCAAAGCGCGCGGCCTCAGCCCGATTGACCAAGATCGAGACCTCGACACCCGGCAAAGGCAGCGTGTCGGTCACATCGGTGAACCCGCCTAGCTCGTCCATTATCGCTCTGATTTGCGCGACAGCTTCGGCTTGTGCATCTGGGTTTTTAGCTGTGATTTTCAGGCTAACGGGTTTGCCAGAGTTGGGGCCTTCGCTTTCGGTTTGCACCTGCACGTCGATACCCGCGATGTCTGCGACACTTTCACGAATGTCTGCACCGATCTCTACCGCCTTACGCCGCGTGTCCCAATCTGTGAGCTCGAGCTGCAAGGTCCCGATGGTTTCTTCGTCACCTTGACCAGCACTCATCATAGAGCGCGCGTAAACACTTGCGATCTCATCGTAGCCCAACAACCGCTCTTCGACCGCGCGCACAAGCGCATCGCGTTCAAAGATTGAAAAGTTGTCACGTGCTCGCACTTGAACTTGCATAAAGTCAGGTTCGACCGATGGGAAGAAAGTAACGCCTTTGCCAAATTGACCGTAGAGACCGAAGCCCCCCAACAGCAACGATAGTGCAAGCAAAAGCGTCGCCACAGGGCGCAAAATGGCCCACTGCAGAACCCGCACGTACATACCAGTGAACCCACCGATATCGCGAGGATCGCCAAACTCAGCGGCATGCAACGCGGCTTTCGACTTGGCCGTTTGTGGTGGACGTTTACCAATCAAACCACCAAGGACCGGAATAAAGACAAGCGCCATAAACACGGAAGCGAAGAGTGTCAGAATGACAGTGATCGGCAAGAATTTCATGAACTCGCCAATGGTTCCTGTCCAAAACAACAATGGAAAGAACACGCTGAGTGTCGTCGCAGTTGATGCAATGATGGGCCAAGACATACGCTTTGCCGCAAAGGCATAGGCTTCTTTAGGCGCAAGGCCTTCTTGCAGCTTTCGATCAGCAAGTTCTGTTGTGACGATCGCCCCGTCCACCAACATCCCCACCACGAGGATGAGAGAAAACAAAACCACCATATTCATCGTGTAACCCATGAGCAGCAGGGCAATCACACCCGCCAAAAACGCCCCAGGGATGGCAACACCAACAAGAATGGACGACCGAAAACCGAGCGCAAAGACGATCACGATCATCACCAAAATAACAGCGGCGATGACGTTGGCTTCCAGATCGGTCAACAGCGACTTCACTTGCTTACTTTCGTCGAGCAAATAGGTCACTTCGATACTGTCAGGCCAGTCGACACTCATGGTTTCGACAAGGGCTTTGACCTCGTCCACAGTGTTGATGATGTTTGCGCCAGAGCGCTTTTTCACTTCCAATGCCAATGCAGGCTGACCGTTGATGCGTGCGAATGAGCT
Source organism: Pacificibacter sp. (assembly GCF_039769035.1). Classification (NCBI taxonomy): domain Bacteria; kingdom Pseudomonadati; phylum Pseudomonadota; class Alphaproteobacteria; order Rhodobacterales; family Roseobacteraceae; genus Pacificibacter; species Pacificibacter sp. Next base: position 3,544 of record NZ_JBDMZG010000060.1, on the reverse strand, counting down.
TGGGTCCTCAAAGGTGCGCCGCACAGTTGCGACGTCGCCAAAGGTCACAACCGCATTGCCGCGTACCTTCACCGGCATCGCCATAACGTCTTCAAGGTCCTCGATCAAACCGGGGACCTTCAAAACAATACGGCCCGCATCTGTTTCAATCGCGCCAGCGGCAATGAGCATATTGTTGCGTTGGATTTGTCCGATCAGTTCATCGAAGGACAGGTTGTACGTTTGAAACACAGTGGGATCGATCAGAACTTCGAGGAACTCAAAGCGCTGCCCGCCAATATCAACTTCAAGAACGCCCCCAAGACCTTCGATGTTTTCTTGCAGGTCTTCGGCGATGTTGTTCAGCGTCCGTTCGGGCACAGGGCCAGACAAAATGGCCGTGATAATGGGAAACAGCGCTGTATTGATTTCTGTAATCGTGATGTCGCGGGCATCGTCGGGCAGGTCGCTTTGTGCACGATCCGCGGCTTCGCGCACCTTATCGAGTGCCTCATTGGTGTCAGACCCTGACAGAAACTCCAACTGGATACTCGCAAAGCCTTCAGTCGCGTCCGAGTTCATACTTTGCAGGCCTGAAATCGATGAAAACTCGGTTTCCATAGGCTCAAGCAAAAGCCGCTCAGCATCAGCGGGGCTGATACCATCCAAACCCGTTGAAACATAAAATAAAGGCAACGGAATTTCTGGGCTGGCCTCTTTTGGGATGGCCCCGTACGAGATCACACCGATGCCCAAAAGGATGACCAAGGTCATAATTACAATGCGTGTGCGTGAAAACGCTGCGTCTATAAGTGCGTTCATTGGGCAGCTTCCTCAGGCAACGGATCGACGGTTTCGCCCTCGTTTACAAAGCCCTGTCCGACAGTGATAACGTCAACTTGATTGGGCAGACCGGTGACCCAAATGCCGTCAATCTGTGCGCGCACAACCTCGATCGGGTAGAATTTAACGGTGTTGTCGTCGCTAACCGTTTTCACACCGAGAGCACCGGTTTCGTTCAAAGAGACGATGGAGGGAGACAAGAAGTGCGCTTTCGCTTCGCCTGTCGGGATGCTGATTTCAGCGGAAATGCCCGCTGGAATGGCGCCGTCTTCGTTTGCTACTTTGATCTCAGCCAAGAATGTCCGTGTCTCTGCTGAGGCAGATGTGCCAACAAAAGCCACCACGCCCTCGCGGACTTCACCGGTGATAAACCGCACTGTTGCCACTTGATCAGCTTTGATCCGCGTCAGCATTTGCTGTGGCACCTGAATGGCAACTGTCAACGGCGTATTGTCAACCAAGCGACCCACTTCTGTGCCCGCCGCAACATATTCGCCAACATCTAGATCGAGCGTTTCCAACCGGCCGCCGAAGGGCGCGGTGATCGCGAGATTGTCCGCGGCGCGCTGCACGGCCGTCAGACGCGCTTCTGCAGCAGCAAGGTCAGAACGTGCGTTTACAAGCCGATCAGTGGTGGCCACGCCACGCTCCAACAATTGTTGCGCATTGTCCAACTCGCGCTGCGCACGTACCAATCCTTCTGTTGCTTGTTTAATATCCGCCTCGTTTTCAGACGACACAAATCGTGCAATCACATCGCCCGAATTGACGATTTCGCCTTTTTCAATCAGGACTTCGGAAATATCGCCTGAAGTGCGTGCCCGCAAAATCGTGTCACGATCTGGTAATGCCTGACCTTCGGCTTGATAGTTTTGCACAACCACTTCAGCAGTCGATGGGTCCACCGCAACTGAAACGGGCGCCAAGACGGCTCTTTCAGTCTTTCCTTCTTCTTTCTCAGAAGGAAAAATGAATCCGCTTCCCATCCATCCAACAATGAGAAGCAAAAGCACCACAGCAATCCACGTAGCGCGCGACGCTCCTTTATCGTTGTCGAAAGAGAGCACCTTTGTTTTTTGATCTGCGGGCGTCATATATGCGTTCCTTTTGGCCAAGAGTAATTGCAATTGGCGCATTTCATTGTGGGTATAGATAGGACCTGGCTGCAACGTTACCATAGGAAACACGCAAAAAAGGCGAGCGATTTGGCAATCGTCGCTCAACCACAACACTGTGCATCATATATAGCGCTTTTCTGGTCTCAGCTCGCCACTAAATTTTGAAGCTGCAAGACCCATGTGTGCGTACGAAAGGCACGACTATTTAGTCGGCCTGCGGCGCACCGCGATACTCTTTGGCCTCTTTAACAGTTTCCATAACCGCGAAAGAATTGGTCTGCATGATGCCCGGAAGCTTGTTCAACTTGTCGCCCAGCACCATCCGAAAATGCGCCATATTGCGCGTCCTTACGATCAACACATAGTCAAAAGATCCGGCCGTCATCAAACAACTTTCGACCTCTGGAATGCGACGCACAGCGGCGTTGAAACGTTCCAACGAGTCGTCTCCACCAGTCGCCGTGAGCGACACCTGAACCACAGTCAAATGGCTTAGATTCAGCATTTCCAAGTCCAGAACTGCACGGTATCCACTGATGAATCCGTCACGTTCCAACCGCCTCACGCGCTCTGAGCACGGAGTGTTGGTCAGGTTCACCCGCACCGCAAGTTCGACGATTGACAGGCGTCCATCCGATTCCAGCTCCGCAAGAATCTTACGGTCGATCTTGTCTAAATCCCTACTCACTAGCAATATTTCCTAATTTTGACCTACATTACGAGAATTATTACCAAAATAAACGTCAATAAATGCCCAATGTCTAGTGATTATCACTATTATAAAAGTTGAGTGAATTTGATTGCATGAAAGCAAAAGCCTGTGCACGCTACACTCAAGACAAGGGCGAATGCCCACCAGACTGCAAACGAAACCAACATGGAGAACAATATGACACTCAAAATTGTCATAGGACTGGACGGAACCGAAACCGGTGAACGTGCACTCACATTTGCCAAGGACTTGGCAGCCAAAATGGATTCTTGTGAGTTGCTAGCCATCTACGTCATCGAATGGTCGCCCTTCACCTTCCAAACAGCGGAAGAGAATGCGCAACGCCACAAGCGCCGCGAAGAAGAGATCGCGCTCGCGAGCAAGCGTATTGTCGAACCAGCCGTCGCAGCACTCACCGCTGCCGGATTTAAGGCATCGGGACTTGTGCGTCATGGCGACGTCGCTGAGACACTTAACAAGCTCACAGTTGAAAACGGCGGGGCGCAAATTATTGTTGGCCGCTCGTCTTCGGATGGCTTTACCAAACGCATTTTTGGCAGCTCAACACAAAACCTAGTGATGCACGCCGATGTGCCTGTCACGGTTGTCGGATAGAGGGAAGATCATGAATACGAAACGCAACATTCTGGGCCTGACCGGCCTGACCGCACTGGTCGCATCACCAGCTTTCGCGCAAGAAGCCATGACGCTCGACCAAAAAGTAAACGACGCATTTGCCGCCTCGACTGGCTGGTTCGTCAATTTGATCTTTGCACCTTTCCCCGGAACAAGTTTTCCGTGGATCGTGATGTGGCTTGTGATCGCTGCGACAATTTTCACTGTCTACTTTGGCTTTGTTCAGTTCCGCTTCTTCAAGCACGCTATTCAGCTT